>NZ_JAHWLU010000001.1:0-144904 GCF_022134725.1 Buttiauxella sp. S19-1 | reverse complement strand
ATCTATTTCATTCATCATGGTTATGATTTGAGGTCAATAATCCATGTTTTGATGCTATTTTAGGAATTTGGCCTCTTTCTTTATTAACTGAATATGAGTAGGGAGATTGTTTCCGTGATGATGATGTTATCCATGCTTAATATATTATTCACTGTGCGAATCATTGTGTGTTAAGTCATTTTGTGATTTGATTAGCACGATCCAGAAATCAACTGACGAAGAGTAAAATCATATGAGTTTTATAGATTTATCAGGGTGTCAGTAGCTGAAGTCGTGTTGGTATATTAGAAAGCGTAAATTTATTGATTTATATCTGAATTGTTTAATTAACGTTTTTAAATGCATAAATCAGCATGCTCTGCTTAGTAAATGATAATAGGAGTAGTTCACAGGGCTAATCTGTGAATAAGGAATTGAAATCTTAGTGGAGACTAACATGTCTGATAACTACGTAGAGCAGCCAGCAGCTCATGATGGGTTTAAGCCTCAGTTGCGTTCCGTTGATTTAAATTTATTAACTGTATTTGATGCTGTTATGCAGGTGCAGAATATTACTCGTGCTGCTCAATCTCTGGGAATGTCCCAACCCGCAGTGAGTAATGCAGTAGCCCGGCTTAAAGTGATGTTCAATGATGAGCTGTTTGTTCGCTACGGCCGTGGTATCCAGCCTACAGCACGCGCATTTCAGCTATTTGGTTCAATTCGTCAGGCTTTGCAATTGATACAGAATGAGTTGCCGGGAGCAGGTTTCGAACCGAGCAGCAGTGAAAGAGTGTTTAACATCTGCGTCAGTAGTCCTTTGGACAATATGTTAACCTCTGCGATTTTCAATAATATGAAGCGTTTTGCTCCAGGTATTCAATTATTGTTTAAGTCTTCATTAAATAAAGATATTGAACATCAATTGCGTTATCAAGAGACCGAGTTTGTTATTAGCTATAGTGAATTTCGTCGTCCTGAGTTTACTTGTATCCCATTGTTTGAAGATGAAATGGTACTGGTAGCCAATCAGAAGCATCCGCGTTTAATTAAACCGCTTACTGAAGAAGATGTTTATAACGAAAAACATGCAGTGGTCTCCCTTGAGCGTTTTGCATCATTTAGTGCTCCGTGGTATCACACTTTGGAACAGCAATCCTGTATTGCTTATCAAGGAATGGCATTAACTAGTGTTTTAAATGTTGTTTCGCAGACTCAATTGGTCGCTATCGCACCACGCTGGTTAGCTGAAGAGTTTGCTGAATCACTTCATTTGCAAACATTCCCACTGCCGCTGCAAAATAATAAGGCCACCTGCTATTTATCCTGGCACGAAGCTGCCGGACGCGATAAAGGGCATCAGTGGATGGAAAAACTCCTGACCACTGTATGTAGTAAATAGGTTCCGATTGTTCACTTGATCCAGCCGGATAGTAAAAGCTATTCGGTTATTCCGCATTTATTCATTTTTCTGGTTTTTTTCTCTGTAGTTGTTTTTGTTCTTTCCTTCCTTCGATCCCAATAATTCCTGCTGTAATTAGATTTAACCTACAAAGCCACCATTCATAACATTTTCAATCATAATCTTTGCTTATGCTCAGAGCTTAACTCCGTCTGAGTAGTGTTTTGCAGTGTTGATGAGAAAACGCTGTATCGACGGCTGAAGATTGGCAATTGATTGCCTGATTTTCAGCGGTTATGTTAGGCGGACTATCAAAAAAGAAAATAAATGCAGGGCGCAACAACCTGTCTCAACGACTTAGCCGAAATGATTTCAGCGGTCGGTCAAACACGTAAGCCTGGAGGCAAACCATGGAGATGTTGTCAGGAGCCGAGATGGTCGTTCGATCGCTTATCGATCAGGGCGTTAAACATGTATTCGGTTACCCCGGAGGCGCAGTACTCGATATTTACGATGCGCTTCATACTATTGGCGGCATTGATCATGTGCTGGTACGCCACGAACAAGCAGCAGTGCATATGGCCGATGGCCTTGCACGTGCAACCGGTGAAGTGGGTGTCGTACTTGTGACATCAGGTCCGGGTGCGACAAACGCGATAACCGGTATAGCTACGGCTTATATGGATTCAATCCCGATGGTCGTACTATCGGGCCAGGTGGCGACATCCCTTATTGGCTATGACGCTTTTCAGGAATGCGACATGGTGGGAATTTCTCGCCCGGTCGTAAAACATAGTTTCTTAGTCAAACAAGCGGAAGATATTCCGGCCATTATTAAAAAAGCCTTCTGGCTCGCAGCAAGCGGTCGCCCAGGGCCTGTGGTGGTGGATTTGCCGAAAGACATTATGAGTCCGGCAAACAAGTTTCCTTATAGCTACCCTGAATCCGTCAGCATGCGTTCTTATAACCCGACCACTCAAGGTCACAAAGGGCAGATTAAGCGTGCACTGCAAACGTTGCTGGCGGCGAAAAAACCGGTGATGTATGTCGGCGGCGGGGCAATCACTGCTGCTTGCCATGACGAATTGCACGAGCTGGCGGAAAAACTCAATATTCCCGTTGTTTCCTCCTTAATGGGGTTGGGTGCATTCCCGGGAACGCATCGTCAGGCATTAGGAATGCTGGGGATGCACGGAACCTACGAAGCCAACATGGTGATGCACAATTCCGATGTGATTTTCGGTGTCGGAGTGCGCTTTGATGACCGCACCACTAACAATCTGGCGAAGTACTGCCCGAACGCGACTGTGCTGCATATTGATATCGACCCAACTTCGATATCTAAAACAGTCGGTGCAGATATTCCAATTGTTGGCGATGCGCGTCAGGTTTTACAGCAGATGCTGGAATTGCTGGCGCAGGAGGATACGTCACAATCCTGCGATGAAATTCGTGACTGGTGGCAACAGATTGAGCAATGGCGTGCGCGTCAGTGCCTCGAATTTGACAGAACCAGCGATAAAATTAAGCCACAGGCAGTTATTGAAACTATCTACCGTCTGACCAAAGGCGAAGCTTATGTCACTTCGGATGTCGGCCAGCACCAGATGTTCGCCGCACTCTATTACACCTTTGATAAACCACGCCGTTGGATTAACTCTGGTGGCCTCGGCACCATGGGCTTTGGCCTGCCTGCGGCACTAGGTGTGAAGCTGGCATTGCCGGAGGAAACCGTAGTTTGTGTCACCGGCGATGGCAGTATTCAGATGAATATCCAGGAGCTTTCTACTGCGCTGCAATACGGTTTGCCAGTGTTAGTGCTCAATCTTAATAACCGCTATCTCGGCATGGTCAAACAGTGGCAGGACATGATTTATTCGGGTCGGCACTCCCAATCCTATATGGAGTCTTTACCTGATTTCGTACGCGTTGCAGAAGCTTATGGCCACGTTGGGATTGGTATCAGTAAACCTGAAGAACTGGAAAGCAAACTTATTGAAGCGCTGGAAGCGGTGCGTAACCAGCGTCTGGTATTTGTCGATGTGACTGTCGATGGCACTGAGCATGTGTACCCAATGCAGATCCGTGGCGGTGGTATGGATGAGATGTGGTTAAGTAAAACGGAGAGAACCTGATTATGCGCCGGATATTATCTGTATTACTCGAAAATGAGTCCGGGGCGCTGTCCCGAGTTATTGGCTTGTTCGCTCAGCGTGGTTACAACATTGAAAGCCTGACGGTGGCACCGACTGACGATCCGACACTGTCTCGTATGACTATCCAAACGGTAGGTGATGCAAAAGTGCTTGAGCAGATTGAAAAGCAATTGCACAAGCTGGTTGATGTTCTGCGGGTGAGTGAACTGGGACAAGGGGCCCACGTTGAGCGCGAAATCATGCTGGTTAAAGTACAAGCCAGTGGTTACGGGCGTGAAGAAGTGAAGCGCAACGCTGAGATCTTTCGTGGGCAAATCATTGATGTAACCCCAACGCTGTATACGGTTCAGTTAGCAGGAACCAGCGATAAGCTAGACGCTTTCCTGAATACGATTCGTGAAGTGGCAAAAATTGTCGAAGTGGCACGCTCGGGTATTGTGGGCGTATCGCGTGGTGATAAGATCATGCGCTAGCCTGTGAATGGCGAATAAAAAGTAACCCGGTCTACTCATGCCGGGTTTTTTTTTGCAAATGACCCAACAACTGCCAGTAAAAGCGGTTGCCCGAGTTATTATTCTGCGCTTAGATGATAAAAATGAAACCATGACCAGGGCATGGTTATGGCAATCCTAAATAAGGGGCTACTGTGAAATTGGATGAAATCGCGCGCCTGGCTGGAGTTTCGCGCACCACGGCGAGCTACGTCATCAACGGTAAGGCAAAGCAGTATCGCGTCAGCGATAAGACTGTTGATAAAGTTATGGCGGTTGTTCGCGAACATAACTACCACCCGAATGCGGTGGCGGCGGGATTACGTGCCGGGCGTACGCGTTCTATCGGATTGGTTATTCCAGATCTTGAGAACACGAGTTATACCCGTATCGCTAACTATCTCGAGCGGCAGGCTCGTCAGCGTGGGTACCAGCTATTAATTGCCTGCTCTGAAGATCAGCCGGATAACGAAATGCGCTGTATCGAACATCTGTTGCAACGTCAGGTGGATGCCATCATTGTTTCCACCTCTTTACCCCCTGAGCATCCGTTCTATCAGCGTTGGGCGAACGATCCCTTCCCAATAATTGCACTCGATCGTGCATTAGACCGTGAAAATTTCATCAGCGTAGTGGGTGCTGACCAGGAAGATGCAGAAATGCTGGCCAGCGAGCTGCGTACTTTTCCTGCTGAAACTGTACTTTACCTTGGCGCATTGCCGGAGCTTTCCGTCAGCTATCTGCGTGAACAAGGTTTTCGCACTGCATGGAAGGATGATCCGCGTGAGGTGAATTTCCTCTATGCCAACAGCTACGAGCGCGAAGCTGCAGCACAGTTATTTGATAAATGGCTGGAAACCCATCCAATGCCGCAGGCCCTGTACACCACTTCATTTGCGTTATTACAAGGTGTTATGGATGTAACATTGCGGCGTGAGGGGCAATTACCGACAGAGTTGGCGATTGCTACCTTTGGGGATCATGAATTGCTCGATTTCCTGCAATGCCCAGTCCTCGCGGTAGCTCAGCGCCACCGTGATGTTGCGGAGCGTGTGCTGGAATTAGTTCTTGCCAGTCTTGATGAGCCACGTAAACCTAAGGCCGGCCTCACGCGTATTCGCCGTAATCTATACCGTCGTGGCAGTTTAAGTCGCCACTAACAAGAAATGGCAGTTCCGGCTGCCATTCTTATTTAAGAATATTCTCGTGTTAATTCCCTTAGTAATACAGGTAATTATTTTTTACCGGTAATAGTTAAATCTTTAATTCCAGAATCGATATAACACGGCTTTGGAATTATTTTGTTACATAGCAATGTGTAAAAATGCCGGATAATTAAACAATAGCTATCTGAAAAGAATCAAACTTCCCTCCAGCCCGCGCTTCGCCTACATCTGACGCTGTTATCCTGCCGAGAAATACCTTAAAATGCCGACCGCGTCGCAAACTGGACACTTCATATTTTACCTGTCAGGTTTTCAGTCGATTTAACGATATTTATGCTTATTGATCCTTTTTCTTTCAAATATTCATAACGTTAATTTTGCATCGTGAATGTAGCGCCTTTTCACGCCAGTCATTTATCAATCGCTTAGGAGATGAAAATTATTTCCGTCTGCGTTGTAGCTTGCTTGACAAGGTTTTCCTCCGCTCCGTAAACTCCTTTAGGTGGGATTTTGTGGGTCAAAGTGGTGGAAAGGGGAATTTAAGGGTGAGGCTGGCATGTTCCGTGGGGCAACATTAGTCAATCTCGACAGCAAAGGGCGGCTCGCCGTTCCTACCCGTTACCGGGATGCGCTTGTCGAAACCTCTGAAGGTCAGATGGTTTGTACCATCGACATCCATCACCCATGCCTGCTGCTTTATACCCTTCCCGAATGGGAAATTATTGAACAAAAGCTAGCTCGTCTGTCGAGCATGAACCCGGTTGAGCGTCGCGTGCAGCGATTGTTACTGGGCCATGCCAGTGAATGTCAGATGGATAGCGCCGGGCGTTTGTTGTTGGCCCCAGTTTTGCGCCAACACGCCGGGCTAACCAAAGAAGTGATGCTGGTTGGGCAGTTCAATAAATTTGAACTGTGGGATGAAACGACCTGGCATCAACAGGTCAAGGAAGACATCGACGCTGAGCAGGCCACGACGACTACGTTGTCGGATAGGCTGCAGGACTTGTCACTATAAATAATGATGGAAAATTTTAAACATACTTCGGTGCTGCTTGATGAGGCCGTGAATGGTCTCAGCATTCGTCAGGATGGCATCTACATTGATGGCACCTTTGGTCGTGGCGGCCATTCTCGTTTGATTCTTTCCCAACTGGGACCAGAAGGACGCTTGCTGGCTATCGACCGTGATCCGCAAGCAATTGAAGCGGCTCAGGCAATTGATGACCCACGCTTCTCCATTATTCATGGGCCTTTCTCTGAATTAGCTGAATACGCACGCGAACGCGATTTGCTGGGAAAAATTGACGGCATCCTGTTGGATCTTGGCGTCTCTTCACCGCAACTCGATGATGCTGAACGCGGTTTCTCGTTTATGCGTGACGGCCCGTTAGATATGCGTATGGACCCGACTCGTGGTCAATCCGCTGCTCAGTGGTTACTCACAGCAGACGAAGCTGATATCGCCTGGGTTATTAAAACCTTTGGTGAAGAAAAGTTCGGTAAGCGTATTGCTCGCGCCATTATTGAGCGCAACCGTGAACAGCCAATGACTCGTACCAAAGAACTGGCAACAGTCGTGGCTGCGGCAATGCCGGTAAAAGATAAGTTTAAACATCCGGCAACGCGTACGTTCCAGGCGATCCGTATCTGGATCAACAGTGAACTTGAAGAGATTGAACAGGCACTTAAAGGTTCAATTGAAACACTGTCCCCTGGTGGCCGCTTGTCGATTATCAGTTTCCACTCTTTGGAAGACCGGATTGTTAAGCGCTTTATGCGTGAAAACACCCGTGGGCCACAGGTTCCGGCTGGTATTCCAATGACTGAAGCTCAGTTGAATAAACTCGGCGGCAGATATTTAAAATCCATCGGCAAAATGATGCCGGGTGACGAAGAAGTGGCGGAAAACCCACGCGCGCGTAGTTCGGTACTGCGTATCGCTGAAAGGACGAACGCATGATCAATAAAGTGGCAGAAGCCCTAAATAAAGTTACTGGCCAGTTGAGCAGTGGCGAGCGTCATGCACTACCAGCGGTGATTGGTGGTGACTTGCTGCGTCATGGGAAAATGCCACTGATTTTGTTTACCGCCATTATCGTTACCGCCATTTTCGTGGTCACCACCGCGCACCATACCCGTCTGCTTACCGCACAGCGTGAGCAAATGGTGGTGGAGCGTGATGCGTTAGATATCGAGTGGCGCAATCTGATTTTGGAAGAAAACGCACTAGGCGATCATAGCCGAGTGGAGCGGGTCGCGACGGAAAAGCTGCAATTGCAGCATGTCGACCCATCGCAGGAAAACATCGTAGTTCAGCAATAAGGAATCGCGTGACAGATGAGAGCAGCGGCAAAAACGCTTAAACCGAAACGCCAGGAAGAACAGGCCAACTTTGTAAGTTGGCGTTTTGCGTTGCTTTGCGGTTGCATTTTGCTGGCGCTGGTTTTCCTGTTGGGGCGCGTTGCCTGGCTGCAAATCATCGCGCCAGACATGTTAGTGCGCCAGGGGGATATGCGTTCCCTGCGCGTGCAAGAAGTCTCGACTTCTCGTGGCATGATTAGCGACCGTGCAGGTCGTCCACTGGCAGTGAGTGTACCGGTGAATGCGATTTGGGCTGACCCTAAAGAGTTGCATGATGCGGGGGGCATTACGCTTGATAACCGCTGGAAAGCACTGGCAGATGCTCTAAAAATCCCTCTTGATCAGCTTGCTTCTCGCGTCAACAGCAATCCAAAAGGTCGCTTTATTTATCTGGCACGCCAGGTAAACCCCGATATCGGCGACTACATCAAAAAACTCAAACTTCCAGGGATTCATCTACGTGAAGAGTCTCGTCGCTACTACCCATCTGGCGAAGTAACCGCTCACCTTATTGGCTTCACCAACGTCGATAGTCAGGGGATTGAAGGCGTCGAAAAGAGCTTCGATAAATGGCTTACCGGCCAACCTGGCGAGCGCGTTGTGCGTAAAGACCGCTACGGTCGCGTCATCGAAGATATCTCCTCAACCGATAGCCAGGCTGCCCATAACCTGGCTTTGAGCATTGATGAACGCCTGCAGGCGCTGGTTTATCGCGAGCTCAACAACGCTGTGGCCTTCAACAAAGCTGAATCAGGTAGTGCAGTGCTGGTGGATGTGAATACAGGTGAAGTGTTGGCGATGGCTAACAGCCCTTCCTACAACCCCAATAACCTGACCGGCACGCCGAAAGACATTATGCGTAACCGTACTATTACGGACGTTTTCGAGCCGGGTTCGACAGTTAAACCGATGGTTGTCATGACCGCTCTGCAACGTGGTGTGGTACGTGAAAACACCGTTCTGAATACCGTGCCGTACCGCATTAATGGTCATGAGATCAAAGATGTGGCGCGCTACAGCGAATTGACCCTTACCGGGGTACTACAGAAGTCGAGTAACGTCGGGGTTTCAAAACTGGCGTTAGCGATGCCCTCCTCAGCGTTGGTAGATACTTACTCACGTTTTGGATTGGGAAAAGCGACCAACTTGGGGCTGGTCGGAGAACGCAGTGGCTTATATCCGCAAAAACAACGGTGGTCTGACATAGAGAGGGCCACCTTCTCTTTCGGCTACGGGCTAATGGTAACCCCGTTACAGTTAGCGCGTGTCTATGCAACGATCGGCAGCTACGGCGTATATCGTCCGTTGTCGATAACGAAGGTTGATCCACCGGTTCCAGGTGAACGTATCTTCCCTGAACCGTTGGTTCGTACCGTCGTTCATATGATGGAAAGTGTGGCATTACCCGGTGGTGGTGGCGTGAAAGCGGCCATCAAGGGTTACCGCATTGCAATTAAGACCGGTACTGCGAAAAAAGTCGGGCCGGATGGAAAATACGTCAACAAATACATCGCTTACACCGCAGGTGTTGCGCCAGCCAGTAATCCACGATTCGCTTTGGTTGTGGTCATTAACGATCCACAAGCAGGTAAATATTACGGTGGTGCCGTCTCTGCACCTGTGTTCGGTGCCATCATGGGCGGCGTTCTGCGCACCATGAATATCGAACCGGATGCTTTGGCGACAGGTGAAAAAAGTGAATTTGTAATCAATCAAAAAGAGGGAACAGGTGGCAGATCGTAATTTGCGCGACCTTCTCGCTCCGTGGGTGCCAGCGCTACCTGCGAGAGCTCTGCGAGAAATGACACTCGATAGTCGCGTGGCGGCGTCGGGCGACCTTTTTGTGGCTGTAGTCGGCCATCAGGCGGACGGGCGTCGATATATCCCGCAGGCAATAGCGCAAGGCGTAGCCGCTGTCGTGGCTGAAGCTGAAGGCGAAGCAACGGATGGCGAAGTCCGTGAAATGCACGGTGTGCCGGTTATTTATCTGAGCCAGCTGCATCAACGCCTTTCTGCCCTGGCAGGGCGTTTTTACCACCAACCCTCGAGTGCATTACGCCTGGTTGGCGTGACGGGTACTAACGGTAAAACCACTACAGCTCAGTTGCTTGCGCAGTGGAGCCAGTTATTAGGCGAAACCAGTGCCGTTATGGGGACTGTCGGTAACGGCCTGCTTGGTAACGTAAAACCAACCGAAAACACCACCGGTTCTGCCGTTGATGTACAGCAAGTGCTTGCTAACCTTGCAGAGCAAGGTGCGAGCTTTGCCGCAATGGAAGTTTCCTCCCACGGTCTGGTTCAGCATCGTGTTTCCGCTCTGAAATTTGCCGCCAGCGTGTTCACCAACCTAAGCCGTGATCACCTCGATTACCACGGCGATATGGCAGGTTACGAAGCGGCTAAATGGCTGCTGTTCTCCGAACACGATTATGGCCATGCCATCATCAATGCTGACGATGAGGTTGGGCGCAAATGGCTGGCGCGTTTACCTGACGCGGTTGCCGTGACGATGGAAAATAATTTACAGCCGGGCTGTCGTGGCCGTTGGTTGAAAGCCACCAACGTGCATTATCACGATGGTGGCGCGACTATCCAGTTCAGCTCCTCCTGGGGCGATGGCGAAATTGAAAGCCGCCTGATGGGAGCCTTTAACGTCAGCAACTTGTTGTTAGCGCTGGCGACTCTGTTAGTGCTGGATTACCCAATTGAAGAATTACTGAAAACAGCACCGAGTCTGCAACCGGTTTGCGGGCGAATGGAAGTTTTCAGCGCGCCGGGTAAACCGACGGTAGTGGTGGATTATGCCCACACGCCGGATGCTCTGGAAAAAGCATTGCAGGCTGCCCGTTTGCATTGCAGTGGCAAGCTATGGTGCGTTTTCGGTTGCGGTGGCGATCGTGATAAAGGCAAGCGTCCGATTATGGGCGGTATCGCCGAGCAATATGCGGATGTTGTGGTTGTCACCGATGACAACCCACGTACTGAAGAGCCGAACGCAATTGTGGCTGATATTCTGGTTGGCATGCTGGACGCCGGGCGTGCACATGTGGTTTCAGGTCGTGCCGAAGCGGTAACCAACGCGATTATGCAGGCGCAAGAAAATGATGTCGTTCTGGTAGCAGGCAAAGGCCATGAGGACTATCAGATTGTTGGTGTGCGCCGTCTGGACTATTCCGACCGCGTCACTACCGCCCGCCTGTTGGGAGTTGTGGCATGATCCGCGTTTCATTAGGCCAGCTCGCCACTATCCTGCATGGCGAATTGCACGGCGCTGATGCGGACATCATTGATGTCACCACTGACACGCGCAAATTAACGCCTGGGTGCCTGTTTGTCGCATTAAAAGGCGAACGCTTCGATGCACACGATTTTGCGCAAGATGCGGTAAACGGCGGGGCAGGTGCATTACTGGTTTCTCGCAAGCTGGATGTTAAGGTTCCGCAACTTGTGGTTGCAGATACACATCAAGCATTCGGCGAACTGGCGGCCTGGGTCCGTCAACAGGTTCCAACGCGGATTGTGGCGCTGACTGGTTCTTCCGGAAAAACCTCTGTAAAAGAGATGACCGCAGCGATTTTGCGCGAATGCGGTAACACCTTGTATACCGCTGGCAATCTGAATAACGACATTGGTGTGCCAATGACGTTGTTACGCCTGACGCCAGAATATGAATATGCTGTCATTGAGCTGGGTGCAAACCATCAAGGTGAAATCGCCTGGACGGTTAATCTGACGCGCCCGGAAGCCGCACTGGTGAACAACCTTGCCGCGGCACATCTTGAAGGCTTTGGCTCACTTGCCGGTGTTGCGAAAGCGAAAGGTGAGATCTTCGCCGGCCTGCCGGAGAATGGTATTGCGATTCTCAATGCCGACAATAATGACTGGCTGAACTGGCAAGAAATTATTGGTGCGCGCAAAACCTGGCGTTTCTCTCCGAATGCAACCGGAAGTGATTTTACCGCGACCAATGTCCACATCACCGTACATGGCACTGAGTTCACCATCAAAACGCCAATCGGCGATGTTGATGTGACCTTGCCGCTTCCAGGCCGCCACAACATTGCTAATGCATTGGCTGCAACGTCGCTGGCGTTGGCGGTGGGGGCGTCACTGGAAGCTGTGAAAGCAGGTCTTGCTGACTTAAAAGCTGTTCCTGGGCGTTTGTTCCCGATTCAACTTTCCGAAAACCAACTTCTGCTTGATGACAGTTACAACGCGAATGTGGGCTCAATGACCGCCGCCGCGCAGGTGCTGTCTGAAATGCCGGGTTTCCGCGTGATGGTTGTTGGCGATATGGCTGAACTGGGCGACGAGTCTGTTGAATGCCATCGTCAGGTGGGTGAAGCGGCGAAAGCCGTGGGTATTGATTGTGTATTGAGTGTTGGCAAACTGAGCGAAATTATCAGCCAAGCCTCTGAAGTTGGCGAACATTTTACCGATAAGCCTTCTTTAATCGTGCGTCTGAAGGCGCTTATCGAAGAGCATTCAATGATGACCATTTTAGTGAAGGGTTCACGTAGTGCTGCCATGGAACAGGTAGTACTCGCATTACAGGAGAATGGAACATGTTAGTTTGGCTGGCCGAACACTTGGTCAAATATTATTCAGGCTTTAACGTCTTTTCCTATCTGACGTTTCGCGCCATTGTCAGCCTGCTGACTGCTCTGTTCATCTCGTTATGGATGGGGCCGCGTATGATTGCTCGTTTGCAGCAACTCTCTTTCGGCCAGGTCGTG
The DNA here is from genome assembly GCF_022134725.1 of Buttiauxella sp. S19-1. Taxonomy (NCBI): domain Bacteria; kingdom Pseudomonadati; phylum Pseudomonadota; class Gammaproteobacteria; order Enterobacterales; family Enterobacteriaceae; genus Buttiauxella; species Buttiauxella sp. S19-1. The sequence goes on along the minus strand of NZ_JAHWLU010000001.1, from coordinate 132,613 downwards.
CGTAATGACGGCCCGGAGTCCCATTTTAGCAAGCGCGGTACACCAACGATGGGCGGGATTATGATCCTGACCTCAATCGTTATCTCTGTGTTGATGTGGGCGTATCCTTCCAATCCATACGTCTGGTGCGTGTTGTTCGTACTGGTGGGTTACGGGGCGATTGGCTTTGTCGATGACTACCGCAAAGTGGTACGTAAAGACACCAAAGGTTTGATTGCTCGTTGGAAATATTTCTGGATGTCGGTTATCGCGTTGGCTGTTGCCTTCACGATGTACATCGCAGGGAAGGGAACGCCAGCCACCGAGCTGGTTGTGCCGTTCTTTAAAGACGTGATGCCGCAACTTGGCCTGTTTTACGTACTGCTGGCGTACTTTGTGATCGTCGGTACTGGCAATGCCGTAAACCTGACCGATGGTCTCGATGGCCTGGCGATTATGCCAACCGTGCTGGTGGCGGCAGGATTTGCGCTGGTGGCGTGGGCGACGGGTAACATTAAGTTTGCTGAGTATCTGCATATCCCTTATCTGCGCCATTCCGGTGAACTGGTTATCGTCTGTACGGCGATTGTCGGTGCCGGGTTAGGTTTCCTGTGGTTCAACACCTATCCAGCGCAAGTCTTTATGGGCGATGTCGGCTCTTTGGCTCTGGGCGGTGCACTCGGCACTATCGCGGTACTACTGCGCCAGGAATTCCTGTTAGTGATTATGGGTGGCGTGTTCGTGGTTGAAACGCTGTCGGTTATTTTGCAGGTTGGTTCCTTCAAATTGCGCGGGCAGCGTATTTTCCGCATGGCCCCGATTCATCACCATTATGAATTGAAAGGCTGGCCTGAACCGCGAGTCATTGTGCGCTTCTGGATTATTTCGCTGATGCTGGTTCTGATCGGCCTCGCTACCCTGAAGGTGCGCTAACCATGACTGATTACCAGGGTAAAAAAGTCGTTATTATCGGATTGGGCCTCACTGGCCTGTCCTGTGTGGATTTCTTCCTTGCGCGCGGCGTCACGCCTCGCGTAATGGATACCCGCATCTCACCACCGGGGTTGGAAAGATTGCCAGACTCGGTGGAACGACATACTGGCTCACTCAACGAAGACTGGTTGTTAGCGGCTGACTTGATTATTGCCAGCCCTGGTATCGCTGTCGCTCATCCTGCGTTGAGCCGTGCCGCAGACGCCGGTGTTGAAATCATTGGTGATATCGAACTGTTTTGCCGTGAAGCACAAGCGCCTATTGTGGCGATTACCGGTTCTAACGGTAAAAGCACGGTCACCACGTTAGTTGGTGAAATGGCGAAAGCCGCTGGCGTCAATGTTGGCGTGGGTGGAAACATCGGGTTGCCAGCATTGATGTTACTCGATCAGAGCTGTGAGCTTTATGTGCTTGAGTTATCCAGCTTCCAGCTGGAAACCACGTTTAGCCTGAAAGCCGCAGCGGCGACCATTCTCAACGTCACTGAAGATCATATGGATCGCTATCCGTTGGGTTTGCAGCAGTACCGTGCGGCTAAGTTACGAGTTTATGAAAACGCGGCGCTTTGTGTCGTCAATGCTGATGACGCGCTGACGATGCCAGTGCGTGGTGCAGACGAGCGCTGTGTGAGCTTTGGTGTGGATGTCGGTGACTATCATCTTAATTACCAGCAGGGCGACACCTGGCTACGAGTGAAGGGCGAGAAAGTCCTGAACACCAAAGAGATGAAAGTGGTGGGGCGTCATAACTACACCAACGCGCTTGCTGCACTGGCACTGGCTGATGCGGTGAAACTCCCACGCTCCAGCAGCCTGAAAGCCCTCACCACGTTTACGGGTCTGGCTCACCGCTTCCAGCTTTCCTGGGAACGTAACGGTGTGCGCTGGATTAACGATTCTAAAGCGACCAATGTCGGCAGTACTGAAGCGGCGTTGAACGGTTTGAAAGTCGACGGGACTTTGCATCTGCTGTTAGGCGGTGACGGTAAATCTGCGGATTTCTCCTCGCTTAGCCAATATCTGCAAGGTTCAGCAATTCGCCTTTATTGTTTTGGCCGTGATGGTGCTGAACTTGCGGCACTGCGCCCGGATGTTGCCGAGCAAACTGAAACCATGGAACAGGCGATGAAATTGATCGCAACCCGCGTACAACCGGGTGACATGGTTCTGCTTTCACCGGCTTGCGCCAGTCTCGATCAGTTCAAAAACTTCGAGCAACGTGGCGACCAATTCACTCTGCTTGCGAAGGAGCTTGGCTGATGCGCTTATCTCTCCCTCGCCTGCGAATGCCACGACTGCCAGGATTTGCCATCCTGAGTTGGCTGGCGTCGGCGGTAAAAGGCTGGGTGATGGGCTCCCGCGAAGCTGATTCAAATAGCATGGTGCTGTACGACCGTACTTTGCTCTGGCTGACTTTCGGGTTGGCCGCAGTAGGCTTTGTTATGGTCACATCGGCATCGATGCCGGTGGGGCAGCGTCTGGCAAATGATCCGTTCCTGTTTGCCAAACGTGATGGTTTGTACATCGCACTGGCTTTTGCACTGTCGTTGGTAACACTGCGCTTGCCGATGGAATTCTGGCAGCGTCACAGTACCGCGCTGCTGCTATTATCCATCGCAATGCTGTTGATTGTACTGGTCGTCGGTAGCTCGGTTAACGGGGCATCACGCTGGATTGCGTTCGGTCCACTGCGTATTCAGCCTGCTGAGTTTACCAAGCTGTCGTTGTTCTGCTATCTGGCCAACTACCTGGTTCGTAAGGTTGATGAAGTACGTAACAACTTGCGCGGCTTCCTCAAACCGATGGGCGTTATTCTGGTGATGGCAGTGTTGTTGCTGGCGCAGCCTGACCTCGGTACTGTGGTTGTGCTGTTTGTGACAACGCTTGCGATGTTGTTCCTCGCCGGCGCCAAACTCTGGCAGTTCCTCGCGATTATCGGCATGGGTATTTCTGCCGTGGTGCTATTGATCCTCGCAGAACCTTATCGTATTCGCCGCGTAACGTCCTTCTGGAATCCGTGGGAAGACCCGTTTGGTAGTGGCTACCAGCTAACACAATCTCTGATGGCGTTTGGCCGCGGTGAATTGTGGGGGCAGGGCTTAGGGAATTCGGTACAAAAACTCGAGTATTTACCGGAAGCGCATACCGACTTCATCTTCTCCATTATCGGAGAAGAGCTCGGATATATCGGTGTGGTGCTGGCATTAATGATGGTATTCTTCGTGGCTTTTCGTGCGATGTCCATCGGTAAACGTGCGTTAGAAATGGACCAACGTTTTGCAGGGTTTTTAGGCTGCTCAATCGGGATCTGGTTTAGTTTCCAGGCTCTGGTAAACGTTGGGGCGGCAGCGGGCATGTTGCCAACCAAAGGCCTGACATTACCCCTGATCAGTTACGGTGGTTCAAGCCTGATAATTATGTCTACAGCAATCATGATGTTGCTGCGTATTGATTATGAAACCCGTCTGGCAAAAGCACAGGCGTTCACGAAGGGTGTGCGATGAGTAATCAAACCCGGCGGTTAATGGTGATGGCAGGCGGGACTGGCGGGCATGTGTTCCCGGGGCTTGCTGTGGCGCATCACTTAATGGACCAGGGCTGGCAAGTCCGCTGGCTGGGAACCGCCGATCGTATGGAAGCTGACTTAGTTCCTAAACATGGGATTGAGATCGATTTTATTCGTATTTCAGGTTTGCGCGGTAAAGGCCTGAAAGCCATGTTGTTGGCGCCCGCGCGTATTTTCAACGCCTGGCGTCAGGCGCGAGCCATCATGAAAGCGTATCGCCCGGATGTGGTTCTGGGGATGGGCGGTTATGTATCTGGCCCTGGTGGTCTGGCAGCCTGGTCGCTCGGTATTCCCGTGGTGTTACATGAGCAAAATGGTATTGCTGGTTTAACCAACAAATGGCTGTCAAAAATCGCCAAAAAAGTGATGCAGGCATTTCCGGGGGCTTTCCCGAATGCTGATGTGGTGGGCAATCCGGTGCGCACTGATGTGCTGGCGCTACCATTACCGCAAGAACGTTTTTCCGGACGTGAAGGCCCTGTCCGCGTTTTAGTCGTCGGTGGCTCTCAAGGGGCTCGCGTGCTGAACCAGACGATGCCGCAAGTTGCAGGCCGTCTGGGTGATTCTGTCACTATCTGGCACCAATGTGGTAAAGGTGGGCTGGACGTTGTTCAGCAGGCCTATGCTGAAGCCGCACAGCCTCAGCATAAAGTGACCGAATTTATTGATGATATGGCTGCTGCTTATGCATGGGCCGATGTCGTGGTGTGTCGCTCCGGTGCGTTAACCGTCAGTGAAATCGCGGCAGCAGGGTTACCTGCACTGTTTGTTCCCTTCCAGCATAAAGATCGGCAGCAATACTGGAATGCGCTGCCGCTGGAAAAAGCTGGAGCGGCAAAAATACTGGAGCAACCGCAGTTTACCGTGGATGCCGTTACCCAAACTCTCGCCGGGTGGGACAGAACGACGTTACTGGCAATGGCCGAACGTGCGCGTGCTGCATCCATTCCTGATGCCACAGAACGGGTAGCAAATGAAGTGAGCGCCGCAGCACTGGCGTAATCATTGTGGGTGGCTCTTTTGCCCATGAATATTTGAAGTAATGGCGTTTGACGCTGCAGGTTAGAGAATGAATACACAACAACTGGCGAAACTGCGTTCTATCGTGCCCGAGATGCGTCGCGTCCGGCACATTCACTTTGTTGGCATCGGCGGCGCCGGTATGGGCGGTATTGCCGAAGTTTTAGCTAACGAAGGTTACCAGATCAGCGGGTCTGATTTGGCTCCGAACCCGGTCACTCAGCAGTTGTCGGCGCTGGGCGCCACGATTTATTTCAACCATCGTCCAGAGAACGTACTGGATGCGAGTGTTGTGGTGGTTTCTACCGCCATCTCGATGGATAACCCAGAAATTGTTGCGGCGCATGAAGCGCGTATTCCCGTTATCCGTCGCGCTGAAATGTTGGCAGAACTGATGCGCTTCCGTCATGGCATCGCCATTGCAGGCACACACGGGAAAACCACCACTACAGCGATGGTTTCCAGTATTTATGCAGAAGCTGGCCTCGACCCGACTTTTGTCAATGGTGGTCTGGTGAAAGCTGCAGGAACCCACGCGCGTCTGGGTCATAGCCGTTACCTGATTGCTGAAGCCGATGAGAGTGATGCGTCATTCCTCCATCTGCAACCGATGGTTTCTGTGGTGACAAATATAGAAGCTGACCATATGGATACCTACCAGGGCGACTTCGAGAATTTAAAGCAGACGTTTATTAACTTCCTGCACAACCTGCCGTTTTATGGCCTGGCTGTGATGTGTGTAGACGATCCGGTTATTCGCGAGCTGTTGCCACGAGTGGGCCGCAAGATCACCACTTACGGTTTTAGTGAAGACGCTGACGTTCGTGTTGAAAATTATCAGCAGAAAGGGCCGCAGGGGCATTTCACCATCGCACGTCAGGGTAAGCCAGCTCTGCATGTGACCTTGAATGCTCCTGGCCGCCACAACGCATTAAATGCGGCTGCTGCGGTGTCCGTTGCCACTGAAGAAGGCATTGATGATGCTGACATTCTGAGTGCGCTGGAAAGCTTCCAGGGTACAGGGCGTCGCTTTGATTTCCTGGGTGAGTATCCGCTTGCCGAAGTGAATGGCAAAGAAGGTACCGCGATGTTGGTTGATGACTACGGTCACCATCCGACAGAAGTGGATGCCACCATTAAAGCTGCACGTGCGGGATGGCCGGATAAAAATCTGGTGATGATTTTCCAGCCGCATCGCTTCACGCGTACTCGTGATTTGTACGATGATTTTGCTAACGTATTGTCGCAAGTCGATTCTTTGCTGATGCTGGATGTTTATTCTGCCGGTGAAGCTGCAATTCCAGGCGCTGATAGCCGTTCGCTATGCCGCACTATTCGTGGCCGTGGAAAAGTCGACCCAATTCTTGTACCTGACGCAAGTCAGATTGCGGACATTTTAGCGCCAGTTTTGTCAGGAAATGACCTGATCCTGGTGCAAGGTGCAGGAAATGTTGGGAAAGTTGCCAGAAACCTGGCTGAATTCCGCTTGCAGTCCCACACTAAGGAGGGCGACCAACATGGCTGAGAAAATCGCTGTCCTGTTCGGCGGAACTTCTGCTGAACGTGAGGTGTCATTGCAATCAGGTGCAGCGGTACTCGCGGGCCTGAGAGAAGCCGGAATTGACGCTCACGAGGTCGATTCGAAAAATACACCGGTGACTGAACTGAAAGCGCAGGGTTTTGAAAAAGTATTTATTGCTTTACATGGCCGTGGTGGCGAAGACGGAACCCTGCAAGGGTTACTGGATTTCCTGAAACTGCCATATACCGGCAGTGGCGTGATGGCTTCGGCTATCTCTATGGATAAGCTGCGTACCAAATTGTTATGGAAAGGTGCCGGTTTACCCGTTGCTCCGTGGGTTGCATTGACTCGCCGTGATGTGGAAGCCGGTATCAGCGCAACCACGGTAGAACGTATTGCCAGCCTGGGGCTGCCAGTTATCGTGAAACCAAGCCGTGAAGGTTCAAGCGTGGGGATGTCGAAGGTTGATAGCGTTGCTGCACTGCCAGCAGCACTTGAACTGGCCTTCGAACACGATGAAGAAGTGTTGATTGAGAAATGGTTAAGTGGCCCTGAGTACACGGTTGCTATCCTGGGTGAAGAAATTTTGCCGTCAATTCGCATTCAACCCGCCGGAATTTTCTATGATTATGAGGCGAAGTATCTCTCTGATGAAACACAGTATTTTTGCCCAGGCGGTTTAATCGAACAACGCGAGCAAGAATTGCAGGCGTTAGTGCTGCAAGCCTGGCAAGCTTTGGGTTGCAGTGGTTGGGGGCGCGTAGATGTCATGCTGGATAGTGACGGGCAGTTTTATCTGCTGGAAGTTAACACGTCCCCTGGCATGACCAGCCATAGTCTGGTGCCGATGGCGGCACGTCAGGCAGGCATGACGTTCTCTCAACTGGTGGTGCGTATTCTGGAGTTGGCAGACTGATATGTCGCAAGCAGCTCTGAATACACGTAATCGCCAGGAAGAAGAGGAAACCAGCTCTCGCCGCAGTAATGGCGGGCGACTGGCCGGGATCATTTTCCTCAGTGCAGTGCTGTTTACGGTATTTATCGGCGGCTGGATTGTCGTCGGCTGGATGGAAGATGCACAACGTCTGCCACTGTCTAAGTTGGTAGTTACTGGTGAACGGCATTACACCCGTAACGATGATATTCGTCAGTCAATTCTGGCACTTGGGCCACCAGGCACCTTTATGACCCAGGATGTGAATATCATCCAGCAGCAAATTGAACGCTTGCCGTGGATTAAACAGGCGAGTGTCAGAAAGCAGTGGCCGGACGAATTGAAGATTCATCTGGTTGAATATGTACCCATAGCGCGCTGGAATGATCAGCATATGATTGATGCGCAAGGAATTGCGTTTAGCGTTCCAGCAGAACGCGCGGTAAAGCAGACTTTACCTATGTTATCTGGACCCGAAGGCAGTGAAGGTGAAGTCTTGCAAGGCTATCGCGCAATGGGCGATGTGCTGGCAAAGGATAAATTTACTTTGAAAGAAGCGGCGATGACCGCTCGTCGTTCCTGGCAATTGACGTTGAATAATGGCATCAAGCTCAACTTGGGCCGTGGCGATACGATGAAACGCTTGAGTCGCTTTGTAGAACTTTACCCTGTTCTACAGCAGCAAGAGCAAGCCGACAATAAAAGGATTAGCTACGTCGACTTGCGTTATGACTCAGGCGCGGCAGTGGGTTGGCAGCCAGCTCCCGTAGAGGAACCTAATCCTAATCAGCAACAGAATCAGGCACAGGCAGAATAACAATGATCAAGGCGACGGACAGAAAACTGGTAGTAGGACTGGAGATCGGTACCGCAAAGGTTGCCGCTTTAGTAGGGGAAGTTCTGCCTGACGGTATGGTCAATATTATTGGCGTGGGCAGTTGCCCATCGCGTGGTATGGACAAAGGTGGCGTAAACGATCTCGAGTCAGTCGTGAAATGCGTTCAGCGCGCGATTGACCAGGCCGAGCTTATGGCTGATTGCCAGATTTCTTCGGTCTACCTTGCGCTGTCAGGTAAACACATTAGCTGTCAAAACGAGATTGGCATGGTGCCAATTTCGGAAGAAGAAGTGACGCAGGAAGACGTTGAGAACGTTGTTCACACCGCGAAGTCAGTACGCGTACGTGACGAACATCGTGTTTTGCACGTTATCCCGCAAGAATATGCAATTGACTACCAGGAAGGCATCAAAAATCCTGTAGGTTTATCGGGGGTGCGCATGCAGGCTAAAGTGCACCTCATCACCTGCCATAACGATATGGCTAAAAACATCGTCAAAGCTGTTGAACGATGTGGCTTGAAAGTGGACCAACTGATCTTTGCAGGTCTTGCGGCGAGCTACGCAGTATTGACCGAAGATGAGCGTGAATTAGGGGTCTGCGTTGTGGATGTCGGTGGTGGTACTATGGACATCGCGGTCTACACTGGCGGCGCGTTGCGCCACACCAAGGTTATCCCTTATGCGGGGAACGTGGTGACCAGCGATATCGCTTACGCCTTTGGTACACCACCGAGTGATGCAGAAGCCATTAAAGTCCGCCATGGTTGCGCGTTGGGTTCAATTGTCGGTAAAGATGAAAACGTTGAAGTGCCAAGCGTCGGTGGACGTCCACCGCGTAGCCTGCAACGCCAGACGCTCGCTGAAGTCATCGAGCCTCGTTATACCGAACTGTTGAATCTGGTCAACGAAGAGATTTTGCAATTACAAGAGCAACTTCGCCAACAAGGTGTGAAGCACCACCTGGCGGCGGGGATTGTACTAACGGGTGGCGCTGCACAAATTGAAGGTCTGGCAGCCTGTGCGCAACGCGTGTTCCATACGCAAGTTCGTATCGGACAACCGTTAAATATTACCGGCCTGACTGATTACGCCCAGGAGTCTTATTACTCCACAGCGGTCGGCTTGCTGCACTACGGGAAAGAAACTCATCTCAGTGGTGAAGCGGAAGTGGAAAAACGGACCTCTGTCGGCTCATGGATTAAGCGAATCAACAGCTGGCTGAGAAAAGAGTTTTAATTTTTATAAGAGACCAGACAAAATTAGTGGTCTCAGGCGACAGGCACAAAACGGAGAGAAACTATGTTTGAACCTATGGAACTGACCAACGACGCGGTGATTAAAGTCATCGGCGTCGGTGGTGGCGGCGGTAATGCCGTTGAACACATGGTGCGTGAACGCATCGAAGGTGTTGAATTCTTTGCAGTGAATACTGACGCGCAAGCGTTACGTAAAACTGCGGTAGGCCAGACTATCCAGATTGGTAATGGTATTACCAAAGGTCTGGGTGCTGGAGCTAACCCTGAAGTGGGTCGTACCGCTGCGGAAGAAGACCGCGATGCGTTACGTGCAGCCCTTGAAGGCGCAGACATGGTCTTTATCGCCGCTGGCATGGGTGGCGGTACTGGTACAGGTGCAGCGCCGGTAGTTGCGGAAGTTGCTAAAGATCTGGGCATCCTGACCGTAGCCGTTGTGACTAAGCCTTTCAACTTCGAAGGCAAGAAGCGCATGGCGTTCGCGGAGCAGGGTATTGCCGAGCTGTCTAAGCATGTTGATTCACTGATCACCATTCCGAACGACAAATTATTGAAAGTTCTGGGCCGTGGTATTTCTCTGCTGGACGCTTTTGGCGCAGCAAACGATGTACTGAAAGGTGCAGTTCAGGGTATCGCTGAACTGATTACCCGTCCGGGTCTGATGAACGTCGACTTTGCTGACGTGCGCACCGTAATGTCCGAAATGGGTTATGCCATGATGGGCTCTGGTGTAGCAAGTGGCGAAGATCGTGCAGAAGAAGCGGCAGAAATGGCGATTTCCAGCCCACTGTTGGAAGACATCGATCTGTCTGGTGCTCGTGGCGTTCTGGTCAACATCACCGCTGGCTTTGACCTGCGTCTGGATGAGTTCGAAACTGTGGGTAACACCATTCGTGCGTTCGCATCTGATAACGCTACTGTGGTTATCGGTACTTCTCTGGATCCAGAGATGAATGACGAACTGCGTGTGACTGTTGTTGCAACTGGTATTGGCATGGACAAACGTCCAGAAATTACTCTAGTGACCAACAAGCAGACTCAGCAGCCAGTGATGGATCGCTACCAGCAACACGGTATGGCTCCTCTTCAACAAGAGCAAAAGCCAGTTGCAAAAGTAGTGAATGACAATACGCCACAAACAACGAAAGAGCCTGATTATCTGGATATTCCAGCGTTTCTGCGTAAGCAAGCTGATTAAGAATAAACCGGAAGTTGGGGATCTGCGCTCTTTGTGCTAAACTGGCCCACCGATTGTGATATACACTTCGGTTGGATAGGTAATTGGCGAGATTATACGATGATCAAACAAAGGACACTTAAACGTATCGTTCAGGCGACTGGCGTCGGTTTACATACCGGCAAGAAAGTCACACTGACGTTGCGCCCTGCGCCGGCAAATACCGGGGTCATCTATCGTCGCACCGACTTGAATCCTCCGGTAGATTTTCCGGCAGATGCCAAATCTGTGCGTGATACCATGCTCTGTACTTGCCTGGTGAACGAGCACGATGTGCGGATTTCTACCGTTGAGCATTTGAATGCCGCCCTTGCGGGATTAGGTATTGATAACATTATTATTGAAGTCAATGCCCCAGAAATCCCAATCATGGACGGTAGTGCAGCGCCATTCGTCTACCTGCTGCTTGATGCCGGGATTGACGAATTAAACTGTGCGAAGAAATTTGTGCGCGTGAAAGAAACAGTTCGCGTTGAAGACGGCGATAAATGGGCTGAATTCAAGCCGTACAATGGTTTCTCGTTGGATTTCACCATCGACTTTAACCATCCGGCGATTGATGCCAGTACCCAACGCTACAGTATGAACTTCTCTGCGGACGCGTTTATGCGCCAGATTAGTCGTGCTCGTACCTTCGGTTTTATGCGTGATATCGAATATCTGCAGTCCCGTGGTTTGTGCCTGGGCGGTAGCTTCGATTGTGCCATCGTTGTTGACGATTATCGCGTACTGAACGAAGACGGTCTGCGTTTTGAAGATGAATTCGTTCGTCACAAAATGCTCGACGCAATCGGCGACTTGTTCATGTGCGGCCATAACATTATCGGCGCGTTTACCGCCTATAAGTCAGGTCATGCACTGAATAACAAACTGCTTCAAGCGGTTCTGGCGAAGCAAGAAGCCTGGGAATGGGCAACCTTCCAGGACGATGCCGAACTTCCGTTAGCGTTCAAAGCACCGAAAATGGTTCTGGCATAACACCAGAATTATTTATTACGACTGGTTTCATTGGTACTCTCTCCGGCCAATGACGCCAGTCGTTCTATTATTGCCTTCAATTTCTCAGGGCTACGTTCAGCCACCATTCTTAATGCCTCCGCGCTTTGCTGGCTTAACACTCTGTTGACCCCTTCAGTTTTCCCTTTCACTGTCTGAGTGCTGTTTTCTTGTACTGATTCTTGTCCAATTACAGCCAGTGATGGATTAATCCTGATGTCGATTGATGTCAATGATGGTAATATTTGTGCACGTAATGCACTCAGTAGCGTGGCTTGTTCATAGCGTAACCGCATCAGCCAGCTAGCATTTGCAGTTTCAAGTACGAGAATGCCTTGTCGGAAATTTGCTACCCGGCACCAGGGATGCAGTTGAGCGGGTAATATCCCTTTCACTGCCCTGTTGAGCTTAAGTAGCGCAGTTGCGCGCTGTTGCACGTTTTGCAACACGCTTTCGGCACCAGCATCATCGAACAAATGATCTAAAGATTGTGGGCGGCTATCACGCATACATAATGCTCCGGCGGATAAAGTGATTGGTATTCTAAATCGTTGGCGACAGTTTGGCAGACGTTATTTCTGGCCGCATCTCTTATTAGGGATGGTTGCGGCGAGTTTTGGCATGCCTGCGCTCAGCCAAAATACCGAACCAACCGCCCCTGCCGAAACATCTACCAGTAGCCACGACTACCTGAATAAGGTTAGCTTCAATAGTCTGGCATTATTGCAGGAAAGTACCCGCCGACCATCTTTTAGTGTCGATTACTGGCATCAACATGCTATTCGTACAGTAATTCGTCATCTTTCATTTGCAATGGCACCTCAAGCATTGCCTGTAGCACAAGAAAGTTTGCCACTTCAGGCACACAAACTCGCTTTGCTGGACACGCTCACAGCGCTTCTTACCCAGGAAAGCAAACCCCCTGTTATTGTGCGTCATATCGCGCTTTGGCAATCTCCAGCGGTTGAGACATTCAGTCCTGCCATTTGGATTAGCCAGGTTCACGGTATCCGCGCCGGTCCACAACGCCTCAGCTAAATTCCTTTCCTTTAATTATAACGTTATTTTTAGCTCTGCCCTGATGGCAGGCGTTTGAGAATTAATCATGCTAATCAAATTATTAACTAAAGTTTTCGGTAGCCGTAACGACCGCACTCTGCGTCGTATGCGTAAAGTTGTCACCCTGATCAACAGTATGGAACCGGAAATTGAAAAACTTTCCGATGATGAATTAAAAGCCAAAACGAATGAGTTCCGTGCTCGTCTTGCGAAAGGTGAAGTACTTGAAAATCTGATCCCAGAAGCTTTTGCGGTTGTTCGTGAAGCGAGTAAGCGTGTATTCGGGATGCGTCACTTCGACGTGCAGCTGCTTGGCGGTATGGTACTAAACGATCGCTGTATCGCAGAGATGCGTACAGGTGAAGGTAAAACACTGACCGCAACTCTACCAGCATACCTGAATGCGCTGAGTGGCCGTGGTGTTCACGTGGTTACTGTGAACGATTATCTGGCCCAGCGTGATGCCGAAAACAACCGTCCGCTTTTCGAATACCTCGGTCTGAGCGTTGGCATTAACTTGCCAAACATGCCAGCTCCGGCAAAGCGTGAAGCTTATGCTGCTGACATCACTTACGGCACCAACAACGAATACGGTTTTGACTACCTGCGTGACAACATGGCGTTCAGCCCTGAAGAACGTGTACAGCGTAAACTGCACTACGCATTGGTGGATGAGGTTGACTCAATTCTTATCGATGAAGCGCGTACGCCGCTAATCATCTCCGGTCCTGCTGAAGACAGCTCCGAGATGTACCGTAAAGTAAACAAAATCATCCCGAGCCTGATCCGTCAGGAAAAAGAAGATTCTGATACTTTCCAGGGTGAAGGCCACTTCTCCGTAGACGAAAAATCTCGTCAGGTAAACATTACTGAACGCGGTCTGGTACTGGTTGAAGAGTTACTGGTACAGGAAGGCATTATGGAAGAAGGTGAGTCTCTGTACTCCCCGACGAACATTATGCTGATGCACCACGTGACTGCAGCACTGCGTGCGCATGTGCTGTTCGCCCGTGACGTTGATTACATCGTTAAAGATGGCGAAGTTATCATCGTTGATGAACACACCGGTCGTACCATGCAAGGCCGCCGTTGGTCTGATGGCCTGCACCAGGCTGTTGAAGCTAAAGAAGGCGTCGACATTCAGAACGAAAACCAGACGCTGGCATCTATTACCTTCCAGAACTACTTCCGCCTGTATGAAAAACTGGCCGGTATGACGGGTACTGCGGATACCGAAGCATTCGAATTTAGCTCTATCTACAAACTCGATACTATCGTTGTGCCGACTAACCGTCCAATGATCCGTAAAGACATGCCTGATCTGGTCTATATGACTGAAGCAGACAAGATTATGGCAATCATTGAAGATATTAAAGAGCGTACTACTAACGGTCAGCCCGTTCTTGTTGGTACCATTTCTATCGAAAAATCCGAAGTGGTTTCTGCTGAGTTGACCAAAGCGGGTATCAAACACAATGTTCTGAACGCCAAGTTCCACGCTAACGAAGCCGGTATCGTGGCGCAGGCGGGTTATCCTGCCGCAGTGACCATTGCAACCAACATGGCTGGTCGTGGTACGGATATCGTACTGGGTGGTAGCTGGCAGGCTGAGGTCGCTGAGCTTGAAGACCCAACGCCTGAGCAAATCGCGCAGATTAAAGCTGACTGGCAGATTCGCCATGACGCAGTTCTGGCATCTGGTGGTCTGCATATCATCGGTACTGAGCGTCACGAATCTCGCCGTATTGATAACCAGTTGCGCGGCCGTTCCGGTCGTCAGGGTGATGCGGGTTCATCGCGTTTCTACCTGTCTATGGAAGATTCACTGATGCGTATTTTCGCATCCGATCGTGTTTCAGGCATGATGCGTAAACTGGGCATGAAGCCGGGCGAAGCGATTGAACACCCATGGGTCACTAAGGCAATTGCTAACGCACAACGTAAAGTTGAAAGCCGTAACTTCGATATCCGTAAACAGCTTCTCGAATATGATGATGTGGCGAACGACCAACGTCGTGCGATCTACAGCCAGCGTAACGAATTGCTGGACGTGAGCGACGTTAGCGAAACCATCAACAGCATCCGTGAAGATGTCTTTAAAGTGACAATCGACACGCACATCCCACCGCAATCACTCGAAGAAATGTGGGATGTTGAAGGCCTGCAAGAACGCCTGAAAAACGACTTTGACCTCGAGCTGCCAATTAAAGAGTGGCTGGATAAAGAGCCTGAGCTGCATGAAGAAACTCTGCGTGAGCGTATTCTGCAAAACGCAATGGAAGTGTATCAGCGTAAAGAAGAAGTGGTTGGCGTTGAAATGATGCGTCATTTCGAAAAAGGCGTGATGCTACAGACCCTGGATTCATTGTGGAAAGAGCACCTGGCGGCTATGGACTATCTGCGTCAGGGTATCCACTTGCGTGGTTATGCGCAGAAAGATCCTAAGCAAGAATACAAGCGTGAATCTTTTGCCATGTTTGCTTCTATGCTCGAAGCTCTGAAATATGAAGTTATCAGTACCTTGAGCAAAGTCCAGGTTCGTATGCCTGAAGAAGTAGAAGCGATGGAACAACAGCGTCGTGATGAAGCTGAGCGTTTGGCGCAGATGCAGCAGTTGAGCCATCAGGATGACGATACGCTGGCTGCGGAATCACTGGCAGCAGAGACGGGTGAGCGCAAAGTGGGTCGTAACGATCCGTGCCCATGCGGTTCCGGTAAAAAATTCAAGCAGTGTCATGGCCGTTTAAGCTAAGAACTGTATTGTTGACGAAGGCGCAGCTTGCTGCGCCTTTTTTCTATGGAGCACCTGCACAAAAATGAAACAACTAGAAATAGCCGTCGGGATCATTCGCAATTCCCAAGGGCAGATTTTTATCACTCAGCGAGCTGCTGACGCTCATATGGCAAATAAGCTGGAGTTTCCCGGTGGGAAAATCGAAGTTGATGAAACGCCAGAGCAAGCATTAGTTCGCGAGCTACATGAAGAAACAGGCATCACGGTCACTGGGTTTACGCTGTTTGATAAACTGGCTTACCAGTTCCCGGACCGACATATCACGCTGTGGTTTTTCATGGTGGAGAGCTGGGAAGGCGAGCCGTGGGGCAAAGAAGGGCAACCGGGGCAGTGGGTTACACAGAATGCGCTGGTGGCAGCAGATTTCCCACCAGCAAATGAACCGATTATCAGAAAATTACAGCAGAGCTAACGTAAATCTTCTTCACTCCAGTCATCACTCTCTGACAAATCGCCGCTGCTTGGAATACGTTTTTCCTCAGCGGCCCATTCACCTAAGTCAATCAGCTGGCAACGTTTACTGCAAAATGGGCGATACGGGCTGGCTTCATTCCAGACAACGACTTTGCCACAACCAGGGCAGTTTACTTTAGTAAGTTCAGACATATTCGCTCCTTAACAGCATGCCAGCTCAAAATCGAGACGCTCAGGGATAATTCCATTTTCGCTATCTAGCGGTAAGAAACGGATTGCAAAACGGCTTTTATGACCAGAAACCTGGGGGTAGAGCTGGGACGAGAGATCCAGCTGTAAACGCAGCAAATCAGCATCATCACCGTTATCCTGATAAAAACCATTCAGGCTGGTTTGTTTACGGAATGGAGCCGAATTACGAATAATATCCAGCAACAAATCCAATGCCTGCTTCAACGGCTGCAAACTCGTAAGCCAGGTATTAATTTGGGCATTGCGCTGCTCTTGTGGCGAATACAACCAGATGTGTAACGTTGGCAAATCGAAACTGCAGCATCCGCCAGGAATACTTAGACGCTGACGAACAAGGGCAATCAGACGGTCTTCTCGTAAAGACTGCCCAAGGCGTGGCGCTGCCATTAAAACACTACCGCGTTCTTTGAGCTGGCTACGCAGCGAATCGATAAGCTGCATATCTACACCAGGAACCTCAGCCCAGTTCAATAATTTACGCTGCTGGCGCTCAAGCTCTTTGAGGATATCTGTGCGAATTTCACCTCGTTCAAAGACGTCTAGCAGGTCACCGACATTACGGAAAAAATGAAGGGCTTTGGAAGTCCCATCTACCGGTAATGAACTGTCGAGTTGTTGGATTAAGAACTCGATACGCAACCAGGTACGCATTTTTTCATTCAGTGGGTGCTCAAAAAGAATCTGGGTGCTCATTATTCATTTTCCTGCTGTGCGGCCTGGGACGCCAGTTCCAGATACTGGCGGTGCAGACGGTCAACATGTGCGGCCACCTGTTCGGCGGCACCATCATTATTAATTACATCATCGGCAGCGCTCAAGCGCGCCTCGCGTGTCGCCTGTGCAGTAAGGATTTGTTGCACATGTTCACGACTGACTTTATCGCGCGCAATAGTACGTGCGATTTGCACCTCTGGCGAGACATCAACAACCAGCACGCGATCGGCCATTTGCTGTAGATTATTCTCAACTAACAACGGAACAACCCACAAAACGTAGGGGGAAAGAGCCTCATTGATTTCAGTTCGGGTTCGTTGATGGATCAGTGGATGTAGCAGCGCATTGAGCCATTGTTTTTCTTCAGGTGAAGAGAAGATCTTTTCGCGAAGAACCCGGCGGTTAAGAGTGCCATCCTGAAGAAGAATCTCTTTGCCAAAATGGTCAGAAATAATGCTAAGAGCAGGTTGCCCTGGCTCAACCACCCGACGAGCAATTACATCTGCGTCTACTACGGTAATACCTAATTGGGAAAAGTTATCGGCGACAGTACTTTTACCACTGCCAATCCCACCCGTTAATGCCACCGTATAAACCATAAGACCCAGACCCTAAAGCGATTTCATATTTCTAAGGTAAATTTTAACGATTGTAGCGCAAAAAAGACTGTTTTCGCAGTCTTGCGGCGGCATTAATAGTGCGTATGATAGCGTCACTGGAATTGGTGCCTAAATCGCCAATTGCGTTCACGCGTCCTTCGCCATTCGACCCAGGAATCTGCAACATGCGTATTGAAGAAGATTTGAAGTTAGGTTTTAAAGACGTTCTTATTCGCCCAAAACGTTCCACTCTTAAAAGCCGCTCTGATGTAGAGCTCGAGCGCCAATTCACTTTCAAACACTCCGGTATTGCATGGTCAGGTGTGCCGATCATTGCTGCTAACATGGACACCGTGGGTACATTCGGTATGGCCGAGGCGTTGGCTTCGTTTGATATCCTTACTGCTGTCCATAAGCACTACTCTGTTGAAGAGTGGAGCAACTTCGTTAAATCTGTTCCAGAAAACATCCTGAAGTTCGTGATGGTTTCCACCGGCACATCTGATGCTGACTTCCAGAAAACCAAACAAATTCTCAACCTGAACCCTGCGCTGCAATTTATCTGCATCGATGTGGCGAATGGTTACTCTGAACACTTCACTCAGTTCGTGTCTAAAGCGCGTGAAGCATGGCCGGATAAAGTGATCTGTGCGGGTAACGTTGTGACTGGCGAAATGTGCGAAGAGCTGATTCTCTCTGGTGCGGATATCGTTAAAGTCGGTATCGGTCCTGGTTCAGTTTGTACTACCCGTGTGAAAACCGGCGTGGGTTACCCACAGCTTTCAGCTGTTATCGAATGTGCCGACGCGGCTCATGGCCTTGGCGGCCAGATTGTTAGCGACGGTGGTTGTACTATGCCGGGCGATGTTGCTAAAGCATTCGGCGGCGGTGCAGATTTCGTGATGCTGGGCGGTATGCTGGCTGGTCATGACGAAAGCGGTGGCACAATCGTTGAAGAAAACGGTGAGAAATTCATGCTGTTCTACGGTATGAGTTCCGAGTCTGCAATGACTCGCCACGTTGGTGGTGTTGCGCAATACCGCGCAGCAGAAGGCAAAACCGTTAAGCTGCCATTGCGCGGCCCGGTTGAAAACACTGCTCGTGACATTATGGGCGGCCTGCGTTCTGCCTGTACTTACGTTGGTGCTTCTCGCCTGAAAGAGTTGACCAAACGTACTACGTTCATTCGTGTGAATGAGCAGGAAAACCGCGTTTTCAATAGCCTCTAAGCGATATAAACGGCGTGGCTTTGGCCGCGCCGTCATCCCGCACTCATCGCATCTCCTAGCTGGAAAATAGGCAGATACATCGCAATCACTAGTGTCCCAATTATAATACCCACGACGATCATCATGATTGGCTCCAGCGCTGCGGCCAGGTTATCCGCCAGTTCCTCAGTATTGTTGTGATGCCAACTCGCCAGTTTCTCCAGCATCAAATCCAAAGAGCCTGACTCTTCACCAACCCGTACCAGCTGACAACACAACGCTGTGAATCGCTCACTCTCATTGAGCGCATGCCAAAACGGAACACCCTGGATCACTTTGGCGCTAATTTGCGAGATCACTTTTTTCCACAGCAGTGGAGTGAGTGTCGTTTCCACCGCCTCAAGTCCTTGTAATAAAGGAATGCCTGCCTGCTGGGAGAGTGACAGTGTGGTATAGATTTGGCTGAGAATTTGCCCTCGCCAAAGTGGGGCAATCAGCGGAATGTGCAGCAAAAGATTTTGCTCATACTCTTGCCAGTGAGGTTTTCGTCGCCGAAGAAAATATCCACAGGCAAACAGAATGACAAACGCCAATAACCATCTCAAACCTTGCGTCGTGACCCAATTTGACACTGCCATTACCATCGCCGTAATGGCAGGCAGTGGGGCGTTAAAAGATCGATAGATATTGGCAAACTCCGGCAGCACAAAACTCATCATTCCGATAGTGACAAGTAAGGCGACAACTATAATAAACAGTGGGTAGCGCAAGGCTTTCATGACCTTTTTACGCAGCTGATACAGTTTTTCTTGTTGGTCAGCTAATCTTTTACAGCACTCGTCCAGCTTCCCCGTTAACTCCCCAATGTGAATAAGGGCAATGAATAGCGCAGGGAAAATCTTCGGCCATTGCCTTAATGCGGCTGAAAATGGTGTACCGTTTGAAACACGTTGCTCAATGTCTTTTAGCAAAGCACGCCATTCCTCAAAGGGATGTTGCTGAGCAATAAGCACTAATCCATCAGATAAGGAAATTCCTGCCTGAAGTAGCGTAGCAAGCTGGCGGAATACTTGAATTTTTTGCTGAATATTCCAGCAGCCACGACGGGTGTGCGAGGTTTTACGTAGATGCAACAGCTGAAGATCGGCATTGAACAATTGATCGGTAACGGATGTGGCATCCTCCGCTAATACCGCTCCTTTCTGTACTTGTCCGAATTGATCGATCGCTTTCCAGCGCCAAAGCAAAAACTTAGCCATGAGGTATACCCAGTACCCGATAACACTCTTCGAGAGTGGTTAGCCCTTGTTCCACTGCTCGACAGCCATTTTCGAATAGCGTCTCCATACCTTGTTGACGAGCCAGAGCTTCGATTTCATTAGCGGGCATGCCTTTGATAATCGCAGCTTGTAGGTGCGGGTCGATAAGTAAAATTTCAAACAAGGCGCTTCGCCCATAAAAGCCGCCGTAGCAGCGTTCACAACCGACTGCCTGCCAGTAGGGTAAAGCTCGATTCCAGAGTGTTGTCGGAAGCGTGATGTCTTCCGCAAGCTGTTGCTTGCAGTGAGGGCAGAGTTTGCGAACCAGTCGCTGTGCGACCACCATGTTCAACGCCGAGGCTAACATCCAGCGCTCCACCCCCATTTGTTGTAGGCGAACCACAGTTTCAGCCGTTGAGTTGGTATGGAGTGTTGAAAGTACAAGGTGCCCAGTTTGCGCTGCTTTAATGGCAATATCAGCGGTATCACCGTCCCGAATCTCACCCACCATGATGATGTCGGGATCCTGGCGCAGTAAGGCGCGTAATACACTCTGGAAACTCAACCCTGCTTTACTGTTTACCTGCGTTTGATTGAGCCCCCGCATCGGAATTTCTATCGGGTCTTCTACGCTACAGAGGTTGCTGGAAATCTGGTTGAGTATCTTTAGTGCGCTGTAAAGTGTGATGGTTTTACCGCTGCCGGTGGGGCCGGTGACCAGAATCATGCCTTGTGGGTTGGCTAAACAACTCTGAAAACGGGTGCAGTCATCCGGTGACATTCCCAAATCTGAAAGCTCAAAAGTTTGTTTGGTTTGGGTCATTAAACGTAGAACGACCTTTTCACCGTGATACACCGGTAGCGTAGCAATGCGAAATGAACATTTGTGCTGTTCGACTTCAATCTCCATTTGCCCATCCTGGGGTAAGCGACGCTCTGCGATATCCAGACTTCCCAGTACTTTTAACCTTGCCGTTAATGGTGCAGCCAGATGAGCGGGTAGAAGGGGTTGCAGTTGTAGTACACCGTCGACGCGAAAACGAATCTGGTAGCCTTGCTCTATCGGCTCAAAGTGAATGTCTGAAGCACGGAGTTGTATTGCTTTATGAAGTGTTTCTTGTAGCAACTTAACCACTGGCGCGAAATTTTCAGCTGTTTCAGCTGTGTTGGCAGAAACACCTGAATGGCGTGCTTTCTCCAACTGCTCGACTGGCCAGTATTCAATGTTTGCTGGTTTATCACAGATAAAACGCAATGCTTCAAAAAACTGCGCGGGCGGATTCGGTGCAATGGCGATATGCAGTGTTGGAGTTTCAGAAAGTAATACTGCTTGATATTGGTTGCACAGGGCGAGGATCTGCCGATTTTCCATGGCTTAGTTTCCCGCCTGGTTATTATCAAAACGGAAAACCTCTTCACAAGTCTGTTTAAGCGAACCGCCATCGGTCGTGGCGCAGGTTCGTGTCCAACCTTCCACACCCTCGGAGTCACTCCAGCTTGGGGTTAACGAAACGGCAAGCCCATTCAGGCTTTCTTGTCCTGTCAGAGTAACCGTGCCATTTTCAACGCTCATGCCACTGACATAACGGGTCGTTTTAGGGGGCGGAATACCGTTAGTTCCGGCATCACACTCGCTAATTCCACCTCGTTCAAGCGCGCAAAGCTCTATAGCGGTACGGTAAGGGACAAAGGTTTGTAGCATGTCTGTCAGTGCCGCTTTTCGCAGGTAGTTTTGGTAAGCCGGTATGCCGATGGCGCTAAGAATCGCAATGATGCCAATGACCACCATTAGCTCAATGAGTGTGAATCCATGTTGTTTGTTCATGTGCCGCTCCTGAATATGATTGCGGGCACTTTGCGCCGTAAAAATGGCTCAGACGAGGGCGAGTCGAAGTATCAGGAAGGCGTCTTCCAGGATTTATTTATGGTTTGCATAGGGAAGCATTGAAAATGCGAGCGGTGACGAAACGAGAAGAAAAAGGCAGATGAATATTACCTCATCTGCCTGGCAGGCATTAGCGGAAGCGCATAGAGAGATCGAGTGCGCGAATATGTTTAGTTAGCGCACCCACAGAGATAAAGTCGACACCTGTTTCGGCAAATTCACGGATGGTGTCTTTCGTCACGTTGCCGGAAACTTCCAGGCGGGCTTTGCCATCGGTGATAGCGACAGCCTGGCGCATATCTTCAACGTTGAAATTATCGAGCATGACAATATCAGCTCCGGCATGCAGCGCCTGTTCCAGTTCTTCAAGCGACTCAACTTCAACTTCTACCGGCACATCCGGATGGTACCAGAAGGCTTTTTCTATCGCCTGGCGAATCGAACCCGAGGAGATGATGTGGTTTTCTTTAATCAGGAAAGCGTCAGACAAGCCTAAGCGGTGGTTGCTGCCGCCACCGCACAATACTGCGTATTTCAGCGCGGTGCGCAGGCCTGGCAGTGTTTTACGCGTATCAAGTAGTTGCGTATTGGTCCCTGCCAGCAGGTCGACGTAAGTGCGAACTTCACTGGCGACGCCAGACAGCGTTTGCACAAAGTTAAGCGCAGTCCGTTCGCCGGTTAACAATACGCGCGAAAGGCCGGCCAGTTCGAACAACGGCTGGTCAGCCACAACAAGATCGCCATCTTCGACATGCCATGTGACTTTGACATCTCCGCCAAGTTGGATGAACACTTCTTCAACCCAGCGTTTACCGCAAAATACGCCGTTTTCACGGGTGATGACCACCGCATGGGAACAATGTTCTTCAGGTAGTAATTGCGCGGTAATATCATTTTGAGGGTTGACGTCACCACCCAGATCTTCACGTAAAGCCTGGGAAACAGCCTGGGGAATATCAAGGTTAATACGTTCGAGAAGCTCGTCACGTCGGCGGTCTGGGTTATAACGGCGAGGCGGCATGATAAAACTCCGAAATGGCTTAGTTAATGTCGAAACATGCTACATTGATGCGACGTCAAGTACCACTACTGAGGAGACTATGGATGCAGCTAAAAGACGGCTGGCTAGTGGGCGTAAAGCAGGTTCCTTCCCCACATTTCGATTGCCGACCGGAGGATGAAACCCCTTCGCTGCTGGTGGTGCATAACATCAGTTTGCCACCAGGAGAATTTGGTGGTCCATGGATTGATGCTTTATTTAGTGGCACGCTTGACGCCACGGCTCACCCATATTTTGCCGGAATCGCCCATTTGCGCGTTTCGGCGCATTGTTTGATTCGCCGTGATGGCAAAATCGTTCAGTATGTTCCTTTTGATAAACGTGCCTGGCATGCGGGTATTTCTTTGTATCAGGGGCGTGAGCGTTGTAACGATTTTTCCATTGGTATAGAGCTGGAGGGTACCGATACGCTGCCTTATACTGATGCGCAATATCAACAGCTTACGGCTATCACTGAAACATTGATTCAGGCGTATCCGTCAATTGCTGACAATATGACGGGGCATTGCGATATTGCACCGGATCGTAAGACAGACCCAGGCCCCGCGTTTGATTGGTCGCGTTTTCGTCAGGCGGTTGAGGTCACGTCAAACAAGGAGAACAAATGACGCTATTTACATTGCTGCTGGTGATGATTTCAGAGCGGCTGTTTAAGCTGGGTGAGCACTGGCAGTTAGATCACCGCCTTGAAGTGCTTTTTCGGCGAGTAAAAAGCTTCTCGCTGATGCGCACTATCCTGATGACCGCCCTGTGCATGCTGGTGGTTTTCCTCTGTATTCGTGCGTTGCATGGTTTGTTCTTCAATGTCCCGTTGCTGGTTTTCTGGATTGCGCTCGGCGTGCTGTGTATTGGCGCAGGCCAGGTTCGATTGCATTATCACGCTTATTTGCAGGCAGCGAGCCACGACGACAGCCACGCGCGTGATGCGATGGCGAGTGAACTGACGCTGATTCATGGCATCCCGCCAGACTGCGATGAACGTGAGTACCTCAAAGAGCTACAAAACGCGCTGTTGTGGATTAACTTTCGTTTTTATATCGCACCGCTTTTTTGGTTTATCGTCGGTGGAGTTTGGGGGCCGGTTACGCTTGCGGGCTATGCTTTTCTGCGCGCGTGGCAGACCTGGCTTGCTCGTCATCACACGCCGCAGCAGCGTCTGCATTCAGGAATTGATGCCATTCTGCATGTGCTGGATTGGGTGCCGGTGCGTCTGGTTGGCGTGGCTTACGCGCTACTGGGGCACGGTGAAAGGGCACTTCCGGCGTGGTTTGCATCCCTGGCCGACCGTCATACTTCGCAGTATCAGGTGCTGACTCAACTCGCCCAGTTTTCACTGGCACGAGAGCCGCATCTCGATAAAATCAAAACGCCGAAAGCCGCCGTTTCTCTGGCGAAGAAAACATCTTTGGTGATTTTGGTGGTAGTGGCGTTGCTGACTATTTACGGCACACTGGTTTAGGCCAGAGCGCCGCTCAGGTTAACGGTTATCCTCAGGCGGTATGCCAAACACTGGCATACCGTTTTCATCCCATTCGAGTGTTTTCAGACGTGTGTGGCGGTTCGGGTCATACAGCGGGTCACCTTCAATTTCCGTATAATTCCGCGCGTGGTACACCAGCACGTCCTCACCGTCTTTGGTTTTGGTAAAGCTGTTATGCCCTGGCCCAAACTGTTTGTTCTCGTAGCTGGTGGTAAACACCGGCTGCGGAGATTTGTACCAGTTAGCCACGTTGGTTGGGTCCGCTTTCAGGTCGATCCACAACAGCCCAATACAGTAATTTTCGTCGGTGGCGCTGGCTGAATAGCTGACAAACAGCTTGTCGCCATGAACCACCACCGCCGGGCCTTCGTTAACCAGAAAACCTCTGCATTCCCAGTCCAGTTCAGGCTTGCTTAACATCACAGGCGTGCCTTTGATGGCCCACGGCGTTTCCAGTTCAGCAAGATAGATATTCGAGTTACCGGCAATATTCGGATCTTTTTGCGCCCATAAATACCATTGCTTGCCCTGATGTTTAAAGGTTGTGGCATCCAGACAGAAGCTGTCGAATTGGGTTTTTACCTGGCCTTTTTCACTCCATTTTCCGCTTAACGGATCGGCGTCTGCGCATTCCAGCGCAAACATCCGATGCTGGAACATATTTAGCTGATCCAGCTCTTGTGTATGGGCGGCGGCGAAGTAGATATACCACTTGCCGTCGATATGATGCAGTTCTGGAGCCCAGATAAGCTCGCTCATCGGGCCGTGGTTCGGTTTGCGCCACACAACGGAAGGCTGTGCATTAGGCAACTCGCTTAAAGTTGCTGCGTGGCGGATCTCCAGTCTGTCGTACTCCGGCACTGACGCAATAAAATAGTAGCCATCGCCATGTTGCAAAATAAACGGGTCAGCGCGTTGCTCTATAAAGGGATTTGGCCATTGCTCCTGGTTCATAACGCTTCCTTAAAGTTTGGCTTCAACAGGTTTGCTGTCGTGATATTCATTCAGTTCGCGGTAGTTGATACGGCGTTTTTCAAGGTCAGCCTGAATGCGCTGCATCAGTTCACGGTCAACTTTCAGCAGACGCACTACGCCTGCGGTAATCAGGTAGCCGACGCCAGGGATAATGGTAAACAGCATCACGATTCCGTTAATTGAGTCAGCGCTTTGTTGTTTTGCGCCCGCATCGTAACCGTACCAGGAAAGCAGGAAACCAACCATCGCACCAGCAATTGCTAACCCCAGTTTCAGGAAGAATAAGTTACCAGAGAAGCTGATACCGGTGATGCGTTTACCGGTTTTCCACTCGCCGTAGTCATCAACGTCAGCCATTAATGACCAGTGCAGCGGTGACGGAATCTGGTGCAGAATGTTGAGCAGGAAGTACATCACTACAATAAGCGTGGTGGCGTGCGGGTCGAGGAAGTAAAAACCACAGGAGAAAATCGCCAGCACGATGTTGGTCCAGAAGAACACTTTCAGTTTGCAAATGCGGTCGGTCAGCACTTTCGCCAGCATACTGCCGCCCATCATGCCTACCACGCCCAGGCTGATGAACAACGTTGCGAAGCTGGTACTTTGCCCCATTACCCAGGTGACGTAGTACATGGTGGCTGCCATGCGGATAAATCCAGGACAGACGTTGCACAGGGTCAGCAGAAGAATGCGCACCCACTGGTCGTTTTTCCACACATCTTTCAGGTCAGCCTTCAGATCGTCGTTGCTTGGTACAGCCGGGCGCACACGTTCTCTAACGGTGGTGAAGCAGAACAGGAACATACACATTCCCAGTACCGCCAACACACCCATCGCCATTTGGTAACCTTTGGCTTTGTCGCCGCCGCCAAACCAGTCAACCATCGGTAGCAGTGAAAGTGACAGGATAAGCGTGGCAATCCCGACCATCACAAAGCGATATGCCTGGCAGGCCACGCGTTCTTTCGGGTCGTTGGTGATAACGCTTCCGAGTGAGCAATAAGGAATGTTGATGGCGGTATAGGTTAAAGACAGCAGGAAGTAAGTGACGAAGGCATAGATTACTTTGCTGCTATAAGCCCAGTCTGGTGTGGTAAACATCAGGTAGCTGAAGAAGGCGAATGGCGCAGCCATCCATAAAATCCATGGACGAAAACGCCCCCAGCGGCTCTGCGTTCTGTCAGCAATTGCGCCCATAATGGGGTCGGTGACGGCA
Source organism: Buttiauxella sp. S19-1 (assembly GCF_022134725.1). Lineage (NCBI taxonomy): Bacteria > Pseudomonadati > Pseudomonadota > Gammaproteobacteria > Enterobacterales > Enterobacteriaceae > Buttiauxella > Buttiauxella sp. S19-1. The sequence continues at coordinate 106,359 of NZ_JAHWLU010000001.1, read as the reverse complement.
TCAATAACGCGGATAGAAAGCAGCATCACGCCGACGAGTGCCGGAGCCAGGCCAAAGATGTCAGTGTAAAAATAGTTAACAAACAACATTATGGCGCCAAAGATAATGTTGCACCCGGCGTCGCCCATTCCGTAGCCAATCTTTTCTTTAATCGATAATTTGCTGCTTTCCATTGGAAATGCTCCTGACCAGTATATGGACAAGAGTATTGAACTATTGGTGAATAATTGCGTGTCAGTAATTCAGCGCAGTGATGGACAATACTGTCATTGTAAAGGAAGTGTGAAGTAGATAACAAAGCGCCCCGGCAAGCGTTGGCTCACCGGGGCGCTTTATTCAAAGAAGAAAGTCTTAAGCTTTAACGCTCTTCAGGTTCTTCTGTTTGATGAAGTAACCGATACCAAGAATCACCACCCACACAGGAATCAACCATACGGAGATCGCCATGCCTGGCGTCATCGCCATGATAACCAGCACCGCCGCCATAAACAGCAGACAGATGTAGTTACCTAATGGATAGAACAGGGCAGGGAAACGGGTTTTCATCCCTTCTTTATCCTTCGCACGACGGAACTTGATGTGTGCAAGGCTGATCATCGCCCAGTTGATTACCAGTGCAGAAACCACCAGAGCCATCAGCAGGCCGAATGCTTCTGCTGGAGCCAAATAGTTAATCAGGACACACAGTGCGGTGAACAGTGCGGAGACCAGAATGGTATTCACCGGCACGCCACGCTTATCCACTTTCTGGAATGCTTTTGGCGCGTTGCCTTGCTGCGCCAGGCCGAACAACATACGGCTGTTGCAGTAAACACAGCTGTTATAAACAGACAGTGCGGCGGTCAGAACCACGATGTTAAGCGCGTTGGCAACAAAGGTGTCACCCAATTCGTGGAAGATAAGCACGAACGGGCTGGTATCAGCAGTAACGCGAGTCCACGGCATCAGAGACAACAAAACTGCCAGTGAGCCCACATAGAAAATCAGAATACGGTAGATAACCTGGTTGGTCGCTTTCGGAATACTGACGTGTGGGTTATCCGCTTCTGCAGCCGTAATACCGACCAGCTCGAGCCCACCGAAGGAGAACATGATAATTGCCATCATCATCACCAGACCAGTGAAGCCGTGTGGCAAGAATCCGCCTTGTTCCCAAAGGTTGCGCACTGTTGCTTGTGGGCCTGCATTGTCGCTGAACAGCAACCAGCCACCAAACAGAATCATCGCGACGACAGCGATGACTTTAATGATAGCGAACCAAAATTCCATTTCACCGAACACTTTCACGTTGGTGAGGTTAATGGCATTGATAACCACAAAGAACACCGCAGCAGATGCCCAGGTTGGGATCTCCGGGTACCAGAACTGAATGTATTTACCGACGGCAGTCAGTTCTGCCATGGCGACCAGCACGTACAGCACCCAGTAGTTCCAGCCAGACGCAAAACCGGCAAAACCACCCCAGTATTTGTAAGCAAAGTGGCTAAATGAACCTGCTACAGGCTCTTCAACCACCATCTCACCCAACTGGCGCATGATCAGAAAGGCAATAAAGCCTGCGATCGCGTAACCAAGAATAATCCCCGGCCCGGCGGATTGAATGACGGATGCACTGCCCAGAAACAGGCCTGTCCCAATAGCTCCGCCCAGCGCGATGAGCTGGATATGGCGGTTTTTAAGGCCGCGTTTAAGCGTGTCGCCTTGTTCCATTGTTAACCCTCGTGTCTTTTCTTATATATGTACTCGTAGCGGCACATGTAAGTTTGTAATTCCGTAATGTGTAGTGTTTGTTTTACGGTTTTTAATTCCAGTATTTTGCGCATTAGACTACCGCAGCGCAAAGAATAGTGGTAAGTGCCAGCATTTGCACCTGCTTTCTATTATTGCCGTGACGAGTTGAATAAAAAGAAACCAGTTGTCATATCGCTCACATTTTCCACTTCGTCAATTATTCATCCAGGTTAAGCGATGTCAGTGAATTAATATTCATATTTTAAACTGATGAATCGCTTCAATTTGCAAGAAAAAGCACTTTTTACTGTTTCGTAAACGTTAAATACGTCTGGGTGTGAGTAAATGTGACATTTGTGCAAAGTTACAGTTATGAAACGTCATTTCTGTAATGTTGTTAAAATGTGCCGGGTTTAATGATTTCAATCAAAACCAATATGGACAGAAGGTGAATACTTTGTTACTTTAGCGTCAAGAATGTGAAATTGGTCATACCAATTGACTTTGCCCCGAATGATTTAAAGTTTGAAGGGCATAAGCGCTAATGGCAGAGACAGGGAATACATGGCCTACAGCAAAATCCGCCAACCAAAATTATCCGATGTGATTGAGCAGCAGTTGGAGTTTCTCATCCTCGAGGGAACCTTGCGTCCCGGCGAAAAACTCCCACCAGAGCGCGAATTGGCAAAACAGTTCGACGTTTCTCGTCCTTCACTGCGCGAGGCTATTCAACGTCTTGAAGCGAAAGGGCTCCTGCTACGTCGTCAGGGCGGTGGTACTTTTGTCCAAAACAGTCTTTGGCAAAGTTTAAGCGACCCACTGGTCGAACTGCTGTCTGACCATCCCGAATCCCAGTTTGATCTGCTCGAAACCCGCCACGCACTTGAAGGTATTGCTGCGTATTACGCTGCCTTACGTGGTACGGACGAAGATCTCAAACGTATTGGCGATTGCCATTTAGCCATTCAAAAAGCGCAAGAGTCCGGCGATCTGGATGCAGAATCCGATGCGGTTATGCAGTATCAAATCGCTGTAACCGAAGCCGCCCACAATGTGGTGCTACTACACTTGTTGCGCTGTATGTCACCGATGCTCGAACAAAACGTTCGTCAGAATTTTGAATTGCTCTATGCGCGCCGTGAAATGCTGGCGCAAGTGAGCAGCCATCGCGCCAGTATTTTTGCGGCGATTATGGCTCGCCAGCCGGAGCAGGCGCGTGAAGCGTCGCACCGTCACCTGGCATTTATCGAAGAAATATTGCTGGATCGCAACCGCGAACAGAGCCGTCGAGAACGTTCTCTGCGGCGCTTGCAGCAACGTAAGGAATAAGAGTCTTCTACCCTTCATCCTTCACGCTGCTGGGGTGTTGGCTACAGGAGTTCACCCGAATCACTTACTTGAGTAAGCTCATCGGGATTCACTCCTTTGCCGCCTACCAGCAACCTGAATGTTAAAGGGTAAAATATAAGCGCCAATTTTTAGAGCGCGGCAACTAAACGCAGAACCTGTCTTATTGTGCTTTGTGTTGTCCAAATAGTTCGGGGTGTATCGCGGCGGCAAGCGCGCGAATCCCCAGGAGCATAGCCTAACTATGTGACTGGGGTGAGGAAGTGCTGCCAACAAAGAGACAACCCGAAATATGAAGGGCAAAAAGCACAATGGGACAGGTTCCAGATAATCAACGTATTAGACACAGATAAGGAATACCACCCATGTCAGAACGTTTCCCAAATGACGTGGATCCGATCGAAACTCGCGACTGGCAACAGGCGATCGAATCGGTCATCCGTGAAGAAGGTGTTGAGCGCGCACAGTACCTGATCGATCAGTTACTGAGCGAAGCCCGTAAAGGTGGAGTAAAAATCGCAGCAGGTTCTGCTGCCCGCCAGTACGTAAACTCCATCGCCGTTGAAGATGAACCGGAATACCCGGGGAATCTGGAGCTGGAACGCCGTATTCGTTCTGCTATCCGTTGGAACGCCATCATGACCGTCCTGCGTGCGTCTAAAAAAGACCTCGATCTGGGCGGCCATATGTCTTCTTTCCAGTCCTCTGCAACCGTGTATGACGTGTGTTTCAACCACTTCTTCCGCGCACGCAATGCGAAAGATGGCGGCGATCTGGTGTACTTCCAGGGCCACATCTCCCCAGGCGTCTATGCACGTGCTTTCCTTGAAGGCCGTCTGACTGAAGACCAGATGAACAATTTCCGTCAGGAAGTTCACGGTAATGGTCTGTCCTCTTATCCGCACCCGAAATTGATGCCTGAATTCTGGCAGTTCCCGACCGTATCTATGGGTCTGGGTCCAATCGGTGCTATCTATCAGGCTAAATTCCAGAAATACCTGGAACACCGTGGTCTGAAAGACACTTCCGCACAGCGCGTTTACGCGTTCCTGGGCGATGGTGAAATGGATGAGCCAGAATCCAAAGGTGCGATCACTATCGCAACCCGTGAGAAGCTGGACAACCTGTGCTTCATCATCAACTGTAACCTCCAGCGTCTGGATGGCCCAGTAACCGGTAACGGCAAAATCATTAACGAACTGGAAGGTATCTTCGCGGGTGCTGGCTGGAACGTGATTAAAGTGATTTGGGGTTCTCGTTGGGATGCGCTGCTGCGTAAAGATACCAGCGGTAAACTGCTGCAGCTGATGGGCGAAACCGTTGACGGTGACTACCAGACCTTCAAATCCAAAAACGGCGCTTACGTACGTGAGCACTTCTTCGGTCGTTATCCTGAAACTGCTGCACTGGTTAAAGATATGTCCGACGATGAGATTTGGGCACTGAACCGTGGCGGCCACGATCCTAAGAAAATCTACGCTGCACTGAAAAATGCACAAGAAACCAAAGGCAAAGCAACTGTCATCCTGGCTCATACCGTTAAAGGTTATGGCATGGGTGAAACTGCCGAAGGTAAAAACATCGCTCACCAGGTTAAGAAAATGAACATGGACGGCGTGCGTTATGTTCGCGACCGTTTCAATGTGCCAGTGACCGATGCCGAAATTGAAAAACTGCCATACATCAAGTTCGAAGAAGGCAGCGAAGAGTACAAATATCTGCATGGCCAGCGTGAAAAACTGAACGGCTACCTGCCGACTCGTCTGCCAAAATTCACCGAGAAACTGGAACTGCCTACCCTGGCTGACTTCAGCTCTCTGTTAGAAGAGCAGAACAAAGAAATCTCCACCACTATCGCTTTCGTTCGTGCCCTGAACGTAATGCTGAAGAACCCGTCTATCAAAGACCGTCTGGTTCCAATCATTGCCGATGAAGCGCGTACTTTCGGTATGGAAGGTCTGTTCCGTCAGATTGGTATTTACAGCCCGAACGGCCAGCAGTACACCCCGCAGGACCGTGAGCAGGTTGCATACTACAAAGAAGACGAGAAAGGCCAGATCCTGCAAGAAGGTATCAACGAGCTGGGCGCAGGTTCTTCCTGGCTGGCTGCTGCGACTTCTTACAGCACCAACGATCTGCCAATGATCCCGTTCTACATCTACTACTCCATGTTCGGTTTCCAACGTATTGGCGACCTGTGCTGGGCAGCGGGTGACCAACAGGCGCGTGGCTTCCTGGTCGGTGGTACTTCTGGTCGTACGACGCTGAACGGTGAAGGTCTGCAGCACGAAGATGGCCACAGCCATATTCAGTCTCTGACTATCCCTAACTGTATCTCTTACGATCCATCTTACGCATACGAAGTTGCAGTCATCATGCATGACGGCCTGGTGCGTATGTACGGTGAAGCGCAAGAGAACATTTACTACTACATCACTACGCTGAACGAAAACTACCACATGCCAGCCATGCCAGAAGGCGCGGAAGAAGGCATCCGTAAAGGTATCTACAAACTGGAAACAGTTGAAGGTAGCAAAGGTAAAGTTCAGCTGATGGGCTCGGGTTCCATCCTGCGTCACGTACGTGAAGCGGCACAGATCCTGGCTAAAGATTACGGCGTTGGCTCTGATGTATTCAGCGTAACTTCCTTCACTGAACTGGCTCGTGATGGCCAGGATTGTGAGCGCTGGAACATGCTGCACCCAACTGCTGAACCACGTGTACCGTACGTTGCTCAGGTAATGAGCGATGCACCAGCAGTGGCATCTACTGACTATATGAAACTGTTCGCTGAACAGATCCGTAACTTCATCCCGGCAAGCGATTACCGCGTACTGGGTACTGATGGCTTCGGTCGCTCAGACAGCCGCGAAAACCTGCGTCACCACTTCGAAGTGGACGCATCTTATGTGGTTGTTGCAGCACTTGGCGAACTGGCTAAACGTGGCGAAATCGATAAGAAAGTGGTGGCTGACGCTATCACCAAATTCAACATCGATGCAGATAAAGTCAACCCGCGTCTGGCATAAGAGGTAAAGAATAAAATGGCTATCGAAATCAAGGTACCGGACATCGGTGCAGACGAAGTTGAAGTTACCGAAATCATGGTGAAAGTGGGCGACAAGGTTGAAGTTGACCAGTCCATCATCTCCGTGGAAGGTGACAAGGCTTCAATGGAAGTCCCTTCTCCGCAAGCAGGCGTGGTCAAAGAGATCAAAGTTGCGGTGGGTGACAAAGTTGAAACCGGCAAACTGGTTATGATTTTCGAATCCGCCGAAGGTGCAGCGCCAGCTGCACCAGCTCCGGCTGAAGAGAAGAAAGAAGCAGCGCCAGCAGCCGCTCCGGCAGCAGCTGCAGCTAAAGAAGTGAACGTGCCAGACATCGGCGGTGACGAAGTAGAAGTTACCGAGATCATGGTTAAAGTGGGCGACAAAGTAGAAGCAGAGCAATCTCTTATCACCGTTGAAGGTGACAAAGCTTCTATGGAAGTCCCGGCTCCGTTCGCAGGCGTTGTCAAAGAAATCAAAATCAACACTGGCGACAAAGTGTCTACCGGTTCTCTGATTATGGTCTTCGAAGTAGCGGGTGCTGCACCTGCTGCCACAGAAACCAAAGCTGAAGCGGCTCCGGCAGCAGCACCAGCGGCATCTGGCTCGAAAGAAGTGAACGTGCCAGACATCGGCGGTGACGAAGTTGAAGTGACTGAAGTGATGGTTAAAGTGGGCGATAAAGTTGCCGCTGAACAATCACTGATCACCGTAGAAGGCGACAAAGCCTCTATGGAAGTCCCGGCTCCGTTCGCAGGCGTTGTCAAAGAAATCAAAATCAAAACTGGCGACAAAGTGTCTACCGGTTCTCTGATTATGGTCTTTGAAGTGGAAGGCGCTGCACCAGCTCCTGCCGCTAAGCAAGAAGCAGCTGCTCCGGCTCCTGCGGCTCAGAAACCGGCTGCTGCACCAGCTCAGGCTTCCGGCAAAACTGAATTCGCTGAAAACGACGCATACATTCACGCCACCCCACTGATTCGCCGTCTGGCGCGTGAGTTTGGTGTGAACCTGGCGAAAGTGAAAGGGACTGGCCGTAAAGGTCGTATCCTGCGCGAAGACGTTCAGGCTTACGTGAAAGACGCGGTTAAACGTGCTGAAACAGCACCAGCAGCTGCAACTGGCGGCGGTCTGCCAGGCATGCTGCCATGGCCGAAAATTGATTTCAGCAAGTTCGGCGAAATCGAAGAAGTTGAACTGGGCCGTATCCAGAAAATCTCTGGTGCGAACCTGAGCCGTAACTGGGTAATGATCCCGCATGTTACGCACTTCGACAAAACCGACATCACTGACCTTGAAGCGTTCCGCAAACAGCAGAACGATGAAGCGGCTAAGCGCAAGCTGGACGTGAAGTTCACACCTGTTGTGTTCATCATGAAAGCCGTGGCTGCCGCTCTTGAGCAAATGCCTCGCTTCAACAGCTCCCTGTCCGAAGACGGTCAGAAGCTGACGCTGAAAAAATACATCAACGTCGGTGTTGCGGTTGATACGCCAAACGGCCTGGTTGTTCCAGTCTTCAAAGACGTGAACAAGAAGAGCATCAGCGAGCTGTCTCGCGAACTGATGGCTATCTCTAAGAAAGCTCGCGATGGCAAGCTGACTGCTGGCGAAATGCAGGGCGGTTGCTTCACTATCTCAAGCCTGGGTGGTATCGGGACGACTCACTTCGCGCCAATCGTTAATGCGCCAGAAGTGGCAATCCTCGGTGTCTCCAAGTCTGCTATCGAGCCGGTCTGGAATGGTAAAGAGTTCACGCCGCGTCTGATGATGCCGATGTCTCTTTCCTTCGACCACCGCGTGATTGACGGTGCTGATGGTGCGCGCTTTATCACCATCATCAACAATATGCTGGCCGACATTCGCCGTCTGGTGATGTAAGCCAAAAAGCCGGCCTTGCGGTCGGCTTTTTTCTGGTAATCTCGTGATGCAGTTCGAGATTATCTGATGCAAAGGACAATTCGTTTGCCGTTTGTTGTTTCAAAATTGTTAACAATTTTGTAAACTGCGTGCGGATAGAACGTCCCGGTGGCGATGGGCGTTAAAGACCAGGGACCGCCGGAAATAAATTAAGAGGTCATGATGAGTACTGAAATCAAAACTCAGGTCGTCGTACTTGGGGCAGGCCCGGCAGGTTATTCTGCTGCATTCCGTTGCGCTGATTTAGGTCTGGAGACCGTCATTGTAGAGCGTTACAGCACCCTCGGTGGTGTTTGTCTGAACGTTGGCTGTATCCCTTCTAAAGCCCTGCTGCACGTTGCTAAAGTTATCGAAGAAGCAAAAGCTTTGGCTGAGCACGGCATTGTTTTCGGTGAGCCGAAAACTGACATCGACAAAATTCGTACCTGGAAAGAAAAGGTTATCAACCAGTTGACTGGTGGCCTGTCCGGTATGGCAAAAGGTCGTAAAGTTAAAGTGGTGAATGGCCTGGGTAAATTTACCGGCGCTAACACCCTGGTTGTTGAAGGTGAGAATGGTCCAACAACTATCACTTTTGATAACGCAATTATCGCGGCGGGTTCTCGTCCGATTCAATTGCCATTCATTCCGCATGAAGATCCACGCGTATGGGATTCTACCGACGCACTGGAACTGAAATCCGTACCAAAACGCATGCTGGTTATGGGTGGCGGTATCATCGGTCTGGAAATGGGTACTGTGTACCATGCGCTGGGCTCAGAGATTGACGTGGTTGAAATGTTCGACCAGGTTATCCCTGCTGCCGACAAAGACGTGGTTAAAGTCTTCACCAAGCGTATCAGCAAGCAATTCAACCTGATGCTGGAAACCAAAGTGACTGCGGTTGAAGCCAAAGAAGATGGCATCTACGTCACCATGGAAGGCAAAAAAGCCCCAGCTGAACCACAGCGTTACGATGCGGTTCTGGTGGCAATCGGCCGCGTACCTAACGGTAAGCTGCTGGATGCAGGTGCTGCTGGCGTTGAAGTTGATGAGCGTGGCTTCATCCGCACTGACAAGCAAATGCGCACTAACGTGCCGCACATCTACGCTATCGGCGACATCGTCGGCCAGCCAATGCTTGCGCACAAAGGTGTTCACGAAGGTCACGTTGCCGCTGAAGTTATCGCTGGTATGAAGCACTACTTCGACCCGAAAGTGATTCCTTCAATCGCTTATACCGAACCAGAAGTTGCATGGGTTGGTCTGACCGAGAAAGAAGCGAAAGAAAAAGGCATCAGCTACGAAACCGCCACCTTCCCGTGGGCTGCTTCTGGCCGTGCTATCGCTTCCGATTGCGCAGACGGTATGACCAAACTGATTTTCGACAAAGAAACTCACCGTGTTATCGGTGGTGCGATTGTCGGGACTAACGGCGGCGAGCTGTTGGGCGAAATTGGTTTGGCTATCGAAATGGGTTGTGACGCAGAAGACATCGCGCTCACTATCCACGCGCACCCGACTCTACACGAGTCTGTAGGTCTGGCTGCCGAGATCTTCGAAGGTAGCATTACCGACCTGCCAAACCCGAAAGCGAAGAAAAAGAAGTAAGCGCTTGATGGTAATAAAAAAGCGGCCTTGGCCGCTTTTTTATTGGGTTACTATTGGTCTTCTTCCCAGCTTTTATCCGGGTTGAACTGTTTTATCTCTTTCACTTTTTCAGCCGTTTGCTCACCGAGATCCTTCTGATAAATCACCCCCTGGTTATCGACCATAAAGGTGGTGATACCGGTTTCCCCATACTCCACAGGCCAGGCAATTAACGCAAAGCCAGCTGCCATTTTCCCGTCTGAAATATAGTTTTTCTCACCACCCGCAGCGTCTGCCCCTTGAGCTGTAAGAATGCGGAAGTGATATCCGTGATAGCCCATGCCAGGATGCTCAGGACTGAAGCTTGGGCCGAGAGGGCTGGGAGATTCACCCGGTGTGAGTGGCCAGTACAATCCATCCTTCTTACCTTCGCTGCTGACAAATTTCTGGGCATATTGCTGATTGAGCTGATAATAATCTTCCTGTGCCGCGACATAGGCGTCTATCGCCTGAATTGCGGAAAGCTCGTTAAGGCCAATAGTGCGCGTGAGAATTTCATCCGCCGCCTGCTGCATATCGAAGTGCCAGCCCGCATCGGTTTTTACTATCGGGATAGGCAATTGCCAGTTTTCATGCCCAACATTCAGATGCGCAGTTTCACCTTTCTGCTCAATGTTATGGCTCACTTTCCAGTCACGAACAAAACGAGCCACTGCTTCAGGATCGGCTTTGTCATCGGGAAGATACTGCCGCCAGTTATCACCCAGCACCTTGGTCAGTGCGGCTTCATCCTGACTAATGACAGCGTCGGCAAATGAGGTGGCTGCCAGTTCAGGTGTAGTGAACAACTGCTGTGCCTGAACAAAGGCAGGCAGCATAAGCATTACTAATGCACATAACTTCATACGATTTTTCATGATGCCTCCTTTTAACGGCGATTAACTTCACGATGCCCAGAACTACGTTCTCTGGAAGGGCTCCGTTGCTCACGGTTAGCTGATGAGCGGTTAAGACTTTGCTGGCCACGCTGGTTCTGCGCCTGCCAGGAAGGGGAACGGCTGTCGTTACCGCTTAAGGCAGACCTCGTTTGTTGCTGACGTGGCCTGGTATTGGTCGTGGCCCGATTCTGGGTTTCTCGCGTCTGGGTTCTGGCTGCTTCCTGACGACGCTGTGTTTGTTGATTCGTTGAACGGTTGGCCTGAGTCTTCGCGGCGTTACGGCGTGCGTCAGTGTTAGGGCTGTCGTAACCCCGATAATTATTGCGCTGAGCAATTTTGTTCACTTGTTGGGAAGATGCCTGACGCTGAGCGTCGCGGGTAGTGCGCTGTGCTGCTGTGCCTGCGTCTTTCCGTTGAGTCTGCTGCATTTGCGTCCTGGCCGCTTGCCGCTGGGCATCACGGTTGACTGTTGCGGCATTAGGCGTTGCGCTCAGCCCACCTGCAGTATTAGTCCGGTTATATCGTTGAGATACTGCGTTGGACTGATAGCCAACCCCATCCCTGTAGGCTGGGTTATGCTGGAAGCGCACATTGCTGCCCTTGGCCAGTTGCTGCCCGGAAACGCGGTTGTAACGGTCAACGTCAATATTAATGTTGTTGTCCCCATTACGGTTATAGCCACCACCACCACCATGATAACCATCGTAATCGTCATCATCCCAGTCGATGCTGCCAAATAAAGCCGCAGTGGTCACGATACCAAGGCCAAATCCGAGCCCATCAACAAAGTTGTCACCGAACTGATCTTCGGGAGGTGGAAGATAGACAGGCGGATAAGCGGTATTTGGCCAGGTACCGTACGCGGTCGTTGGGTTGTAAGTAGGAACATAAACGACCTCCGGATTAGTGGGTTCGATTTTTATAACCTGAGCCGGAGCTGCGCTGGTAGTGGATGGCTCTTGAACCGTCGTATTCTGGTTTACCGTAACAGGGGTAGTGGTCACCGTTTGTTGCGGAGTGGTTTTCAGAGTACCCGTCTGTTCCGCCATCAAACGCAATTTCTGCACGGAATCCATGACATCTTTAGGTTGTGCGAGGAACGCATCACCCAGATTTTGCACCCATTGCGGATTTTCACCCATCAGCGCTGTTAATTGCGGGAAAGCGACCAGAGATTTTACACTCGGATCCCAGGGTTGATTTGAGACAGCCTGAACGGCGGCATCACCTTGTAGCTTCGGGTTGTCATGGGACCATTGCACCGCCTGAACGACGTTCGCCGGATAGGTTGACGCCATTAGCACTTGCGATAGAAGCGGGTCAGGGAATAGCGCAACAGGCGCAACCCATTGGTCGATTTGGGCAGTAGTAAATGTAGGTGCATTGGTTAGCGGTGCTGTCGCCCCTGCTACGGGTGCTGCGGGTGCCGCCACAGGAGCAGGCGTTGCAGGTTGTGCAACCGGAGCTGGCGGAGATGATGCCGCCTCCGTGGATTGGCTTTTCACAAATAGCATGCCGGATGCCGCTAAAATGACAGCACTCCCTACAAGGGCAAAAATATGAGGCTTGAATGGCAACTTCATTTAACTTCTCCTGGTATTCAGAAGGATACCCGTGAATTAGAGAGCTATGCCGGGAGGCGGCTGTGTCTGGGTGAGTATATGGAGCTGATAGTTTAATTTTTGTCTTAAACGGTGATTCTTGCCGTAAATGTAGTACGAAACCGTGAAATATTATTTCTGGCTATACAAATTCTGTACAAAACAGGTATCCAAAGGCGGTTTTTTTGTGCCCGAAGGTCATATCGAAAAGTAATATTTTGCCCTTAACGATTCAGCAAGTATTTAATGTTGCTTTTTTGTAAACGGATTAACACCCCCTGAAAATCCTGCTATGCTGCCCGTCGCGGTACCGGGCATTTACCCTACAAACTGCTGTCTCACAGGAGCGTGAAGAGAATAGCCGGAACCGAAATGACAATGAGAGCGAGGAGAACCGTCGTGCTAGAAGAATACCGTAAGCACGTAGCCGAACGTGCTGCAGATGGGATTGTTCCAAAACCTTTAGAAGCATCCCAAATGGCCGCACTGGTCGAGCTGCTGAAAACCCCGCCAGCGGGTGAAGAAGAATTCCTTTTAGATCTTATTACTAATCGTGTTCCGCCAGGCGTTGATGAAGCCGCCTATGTTAAAGCTGGTTTTCTGGCTGCCCTGACTAAAGGCGAAGCCACTTCCCCGCTAATCTCTCCTGAAAAAGCTGTAGAACTGCTTGGCACCATGCAAGGCGGCTACAACATTCATCCGCTGATTGACGCGCTGGATAACGAAAAGCTGGCCGCGATTGCAGCCAAAGCGCTGTCCCACACGCTGCTGATGTTTGATAACTTCTACGATGTAGAAGAGAAAGCAAAAGCCGGTAACACCCATGCACAACAAGTACTGAAATCCTGGGCTGATGCCGAGTGGTTCTTGTCTCGTCCTAAACTGGCTGAGAAAATCACCGTTACCGTATTTAAAGTCACTGGTGAAACCAACACCGATGACCTGTCACCGGCACCTGATGCCTGGTCACGCCCGGATATCCCTCTGCACGCGTTAGCGATGCTGAAAAACGCCCGTGAAGGTATCGAGCCGGATCAACCTGGTAGCGTTGGCCCGATCAAACAGATCGAAGCGTTAAACAAAAAAGGTTTCCCGCTGGCCTATGTGGGCGACGTTGTGGGCACGGGTTCTTCGCGTAAATCTGCAACCAACTCCGTGCTGTGGTTTATGGGCGACGATATCCCGAACGTGCCGAACAAGCGCGGCGGCGGTGTGGTGCTGGGTGGCAAAATCGCGCCAATTTTCTTCAACACTATGGAAGATGCTGGTGCGCTGCCAATCGAAGTTGACGTCAACGACCTGAACATGGGCGATGTTATCGACATCTATCCATACAAAGGCGAAGTGCGTAACCACGAAACCAACGATGTTATCGCTAATTTCGAGCTGAAAACTGACGTGCTGCTGGACGAAGTTCGTGCTGGTGGACGTATTCCGTTGATCATCGGTCGCGGTCTGACAACTAAAGCACGTGAAGCGTTGGATCTGCCACGCAGCGAAGTGTTCGTGCAGGCGAAAGACGTCGTAGCAAGCACGCGCGGCTTCTCGCTGGCGCAGAAAATGGTTGGCCGCGCCTGTGGCGTGGAAGGTATTCGCCCGAATCAGTACTGCGAACCAAAAATGACTTCTGTAGGTTCTCAGGACACCACCGGTCCAATGACCCGTGATGAACTCAAAGACCTCGCATGCCTGGGCTTCTCTGCTGATTTGGTGATGCAGTCTTTCTGCCACACTGCTGCTTATCCTAAGCCGGTGGATGTGAACACTCACCACACGCTGCCGGACTTCATCATGAACCGTGGCGGCGTGTCGCTGCGCCCTGGCGATGGTGTTATCCACTCCTGGCTGAACCGTATGCTGCTGCCGGATACCGTCGGGACTGGCGGTGACTCCCATACTCGTTTCCCAATTGGTATTTCCTTCCCTGCGGGTTCTGGTCTGGTGGCGTTTGCTGCGGCAACCGGCGTGATGCCACTCGATATGCCTGAGTCGGTGCTGGTGCGCTTCAAAGGCAAAATGCAGCCGGGGATCACTCTGCGGGACCTGGTTCACGCGATCCCGCTGTATGCGATTAAACAAGGTCTGCTGACCGTTGAGAAGAAAGGTAAGAAAAACATCTTCTCTGGTCGCATCCTGGAAATCGAAGGCCTGCCTACGCTTAAAGTTGAACAAGCGTTTGAGCTGACCGATGCTTCCGCTGAACGTTCTGCTGCCGGCTGTACCATCAAGCTTGATCGCGAGCCGATCGAAGAGTATCTGAGCTCAAACATCGTGCTGCTGAAGTGGATGATCGCCGAAGGTTACGGCGATCGTCGTACGCTTGAGCGCCGTATCCAGGGCATGGAAAAATGGCTGGCAGATCCTCAGTTGCTCGAAGCCGATGCTGATGCGGAATACGCAGAGATCATCGAAATCGATCTGAACGATATCAAAGAGCCAATTCTTTGTGCGCCAAACGATCCTGACGATGCACGTCTGCTGTCTGATGTGGCTGGCGAGAAAATCGATGAAGTATTCATCGGTTCTTGCATGACCAACATTGGCCACTTCCGTGCGGCAGGTAAACTGCTGGATAGCCACAAAGGCCAGTTGCCAACTCGCCTGTGGGTTGCGCCACCAACGCGTATGGATGCCGCTCAGTTAACTGAGGAAGGCTACTACAGCGTGTTTGGTAAGAGCGGTGCGCGTATTGAAATCCCTGGCTGTTCACTGTGCATGGGTAACCAGGCGCGTGTGGCGGACGGTTCAACCGTGGTTTCAACATCGACCCGTAACTTCCCGAACCGTTTGGGTACTGGTGCGAATGTATTCCTGGCTTCCGCAGAACTTGCCGCAGTGGCTTCACTGCTTGGCAAACTGCCAACGCCTGACGAGTACCAGACCTTCATGGCACAAGTCGATAAGACCGCTGTGGATACCTACCGTTACCTGAACTTCGACAAACTTTCTCAGTACACCGAGAAGGCAGACGGCGTGATTTTCCAGACTGCTGTTTAAATGCCACATACCCTCACTTTGTGTTCACCCTCTCCCTCAGGGGGAGGGCTGGGGTGAGGGTCTCCCTTTTCTGTTACCAGGACAGTTCTGAATAGAACGTCATTTCCAGATCTTGTGCCGGTTTGAAGTCTTTTTGGTGGAATTCAAAGGTTGTGTCATCAATCTGCGTCAGCGGGTATTTAAAGCAGGGTACGACAACATCTTGCGGCGCATCTTTATGAATACGTAGCGTGAAATCACCGATCACACCATCTTTCCAGTTCGCCCCTGTCGTCAGGACATATTGAAGCTCTTGCCAGCTGATTTGGCCTTCTTCTTCACCTTTTTGTGAATGTTTATTCAGTTGCTGCACCTGCTTACGGCTGGCATCAGTCAGGCATTCGTTGCCTGGATTATCTTTTGTCCCGTCGCCCAAAATCCAGCCGAGGGTTGTTGGCACGCCACCGGAGAGGCTGGGAGTATAGGAATGATGGATAACCACTTCTTTCTGCGCCGGGAAGCGCTGCTGCCAGACAAAATGCTGTTGAATAGTAAACTGTGGCATCCCATCTTTTACCCATTGCGCAGGTAAAGGTGGTAGCTCCTCAGGGAGTGAGTCAACCGGAGAGTCGGTATTGAAAACCTTAATTAAGTCCTCCACGCTCCAGCCCGCCTGAGTGACTTTCTCGGTGATGTCTTCTTTTATATTTCCCTTTTCATCAATGAGCGTGACCACCCAGCGGGACTCCGTCGCCACGGGTTTGCCGTCTACACTCAACTTAAAATTCAGAATGCCAGCAGAATGGTCAGAGGGTTCAAACAGCACCACCCTCGGCATTGGGAAGCTCACCGGGACAGTAATGTCTTGCGTACTGTGGTTGATAAAAACGTAATCGACATTAATACGGTCGGTTCCGATAAGCAGGCGTTCTTTCGCCATACTGATATCATTTTGTTTTAACAATTGGATAGAACCATTGATATCTCCAAAGGCGCTATCATTAGCAAAGACGTTAGCGGAAGTTGCCAGTAGTAGGGTAAGCATGATGATTAAACGCGGCATTAAAATGAGATTCCCTGTGGGCGGAATAGTACCTATTATAATCTTCATCTCTTTTTTATCGATGGAATGATAATGCGACTTTATTTATTTTTTATATTTATGATTGTTGGTAATTCATTTGCTGATGATATGAAATCGGAACTAAAAGACGATATTAACCGTCAACAAATTGCTGGGGATCTACATCGGGAGAACATCTGCCAGCCGGTGGAAAAATCCGCCCCGCTCAGAAAGGAAATTCTGGATGGGTTACGTGAAAGCTACATCGGCGACAGCAATCAACGCGTATTAAATGGTGATATTCCCGCGGTAAAATTTGTTGTGAAGCGCCTGTGTGCCACCAATGACTATGCTTACTTTTGTGGAGATGCCAGCGGTGAAGCCCGCAGCTCCTACGATTATGATGAGAGTCACCTGGAAACACTCCTCAAGAAAGGCGCTGGAGAAAAATGGGTTGCCGAGCCTGCGGTATTGAGCCAGCAAACAACCCTGTCATGGTGCGAAAATGCCAATAACGCTCTTACTAACGACTTCCTCGCCGCTCAGATCAAGAAAAGCCAGCAACGATGCGTGCTGGAAGGCGATTCGGTGTCACTAACCGGTACTCTTGAGGAAAAAAATAATAGTGGTGAGGTGTTCTGGGTCCTTAAACCCGATAGCCCATTTACCTGTGTGAGAGATGCGGATAGCCATAACCCAGACTGGAATCAGCATTTGCAGTTGGTTTTAACGGCTGAAGAGCGGGAATCATTAAAAAGTCTGATCGGCAAAAAAGTCACTGTCGGCGGTGATATATTTCTGGCATTAAGCCAACAACATCGCACTCCATTGTTATTGGATAATCTTTTTCGTTTAAAGGAAATAAAATAAATGTTGAAAGGAATTTTCATTTTTTGCCTCTCTTTATTGGTGAGTTTCAGCGCAAGTGCTGAATCCATAAATCTGCGTTATCTCTATGCTTCTAATGGCGGATTAATAGGTTTTTACGACGATGGTCAGGTTCGTGGTTGCGCACAATGTGATTTCATTGCGAGTAATGTGGCGACGATGCAGGAGAGCAAACCTTATGCCAAATGGCATAACACAGACATGGAAATTGTCTGGGGTGATGGGGAAATTATCCCGCTGTATAAAGAAGGCGGAATTGCTGACGAATGGAAAATATTTGAATCTCAGCCGGTGATCTCTACGTCGATGGTCACAAAATATGAACCATTTACCCAGTCCACCTTACCTCCGGATGCCCTGGAATTAAAAGAAACGACAGCCGTCATGATTATCCCGCCATTGAAAACATTTACTGATGAAAACTCAACAGAAGCGCAAGATTACAGCACGACAATGGAAGACTGGGCGTTTTATGCCTCGCAAGCCCGCAGCTTTTTTGAATCATTACATGTCCCCGTTATAGAGAGCGATCGCCACCGCTTTGTTATTGCTTTAGCCGATAATCGCAAAGTCATTTTCGATGCCAATCATTCGCAGCCGCAAAATGAATCTGACTGGCAGCTTGTGCTTTATCGTAAAGGTCAATTGCCCATAATGCTTGACCTTACCGAGACTGAGTCAGATGTGGTTAATAAATACCTTGCTCAACCTTAACGACCAAAAGAAAGTCCCTGTTTGACGCCCACCACGCTGTTTTTCGCCGGTTTTGCTGCGATAATTACCTTATACGCTAAGGGGTACTGCATTTCCCCAGGCTGGGTAGAGGAAAACACCATGGAATATGAATTTTTGCGTGATGTCACCGGGTTGGTGAAAGTGCGTATGTCGATGGGTCACGAAGTGGTGGGTCATTGGTTTAATGAAGAAGTAAAAGATAATCTCGCCCTGCTCGATGAAGTCGAAGAGGCAGCAAACTCAGTTAAAGGCAGTGAGCGTCAGTGGCAACGCACCGGGCACGAATACACGTTGTGGCTCGACGGTGAAGAGGTGATTATCCGGGCCAATCAGCTGGAAATTACTGGTGATGAAATGGAAGACGGGATGAACTACTACGACGAAGAAAGTTTGTCTTTTTGCGGTGTTGAGGACTTTATGCAGGTGGTTAACGCTTATCGGGAATTTATCTCTCACAAGCGCTAAACCTGTTTTTCAATACGGTGTCCCAAAAGTTTGCTGAACGACTTTTGGGAGCACTCGATTCAAAGTAGCCAGAATGAGAAGGGCGGGTTACTTCACGTAGGCGAGCAAGCTCAATGAATCCCGGGCAAGGGATTTGCATTTGTTTGCTGTCGGAATGGCGATACCGCTGAGATCGCGATAACTATCTTCCCCCAATGCTTTCATATTGAAGGTATCGTAATTACTCAAATCCCACTGGTTTTGCTGGGCAAAAAAGACCAATGCGCGACGAATTTGTCCATTAGGCAGGTTTTGGTAGCCACAATCATTTTTCAGGAACACAAATACCGCAGTAAGATCGGCCATATCTTCTGCTTCAGACTCGCTAAGTGCCTGACTGCTGGTGGAAAAAGCCAGCAATAACCCCAGCATTAATGCCCTAACACCCATCTTCATCACTTCTACCACTTTTTATTAGATACGAAACGTTAACACAGTTAATTGAGGCACGACGAGAATTATTCATCGCTTTAAATTTGACCTTACCCTTGGGGTAAGGTTTATGCTCAATCCCAAGCCTGCTAATAGAAAGGAATTGAATATGCATCGCCGTGATTTTCTGAAATATTCTGCAGCCATCAGTGCATTCAGTGCACTGCCGCTCTGGAGTAAAGCTGCGCTGGCGGCTGACAGACCCGTATTACCGATCCCGCAAATTCTCACCCCTGATGCAAAGAATAGCATCCGTTTAACGGTGCAAGCGGGTAAAAGTACTTTCAACGGAAAAACCGCTACCACCTGGGGTTATAACGGTAACTTGTTGGGGCCAGCATTGCAGTTAAATGAGGGCGAAGAAGTCACTGTTGAGATTAATAATAACCTCGCAGAAGAAACCACGCTGCACTGGCATGGATTAGAAGTGCCTGGCGATGTCGACGGTGGGCCGCAAGGAGTGATTGCCGCAGGTGGCAAGCGCACTGTGAAATTTACTCCGCAACAACGCGCTGCAACATGTTGGTTCCATCCTCATCAGCATGGCAAAACCGGCCATCAAGTGGCGATGGGGTTGGCGGGGCTGGTGTTAATCGACGATGCCGAAAGCCGTGCGTTGCGTTTACCGAAACAGTGGGGCATCGACGACGTGCCGCTGATCATTCAGGACAAGCGTTTCGCTGCTGACGGGCAAATCGACTATCAACTGGACGTGATGAGTGCGGCAGTAGGCTGGTTTGGCGATACATTATTGTGTAATGGCGCGATGTATCCGCAACACGCAAACCCGCGTGGCTGGTTGCGTTTACGCCTGTTGAACGGCTGTAACGCGCGTTCGCTCAATATTGCCGCTAGTGATAACCGTCCGCTTTACGTGATAGCTAGCGACGGCGGCTTATTAGCGGAGCCTGTGAAAGTCACTGAACTTTCTATGCTGATGGGCGAGCGTTTCGAAGTACTGATCGATACCCGCGACGGCAAAGCGTTTGATATTGTCACGCTGCCTGTTAAACAAATGGGCATGACGGTTGCCCCGTTCGATAAACCGCAGCCGATAGTGCACATCCAGCCTTTAATTATTGCGGCTTCTGGCGAAATGCCAGACAAGCTAGCAGATGTTCCGCCGTTGCCGAAAATTGAAGGTATTACCGAGCGTTGGCTACAGCTGATGATGGACCCGATGCTGGACATGATGGGTATGCAGGCGTTGATGGAAAAATATGGTCCGCAGGCAATGGCGGGCATGAGCATGTCCGGACACGGCGATATGGGTAATATGGGCAACATGAGCCATATGAAGGATGGAATGATGAACCATGGTGGCATGAATCACGGAAAACAGGGTTCAGGATTCGACTTCCATAATGCCAACAAGATTAACGGCAAAGCATTTGATATGAACACCCCAGCGTTTGCCGCCGAGAAAGGCAAATTCGAGAAATGGACGATTTCTGGTGAAGGCGACATGATGCTGCATCCGTTCCACATTCATGGCACGCAGTTCCGCATCCTGAGTGAAAACGGTCAGCCCGTTGCTCCACATCGTCAGGGCTGGAAAGATACGGTTCGTGTCGAAGGCGGGCGTAGTGAAGTATTAGTACGTTTTGAACATGCCGCCTCTCAGGAACATGCCTATATGGCGCACTGCCATCTGCTGGAACATGAAGATACTGGCATGATGTTAGGATTTACTGTTAAGTAAATTCTCATATTCTCTAAATAAACTCTGCCTCATAAAAGCTTGCATGAAAAAATGCAGGCTTTTTATTTTTCATTAAAGATAAAACTTCATTACCCGACACCTGCTATTCATCTTGTTGTGCTCTGGATGGTGTGTTAACGATTACTTAATATATTATTTCAATAATGAGGTGTTGTGTATACCCTCCCTTGACTACATACTCCATCTTTCTACTGGCATTTGCAGATTTTCAATAAAATATCTAATGATCGCTTGTGTTAAATGTATTTAACGCATATTGCGATTATTAGTTCATGCCTATGTCACTGGAATTATTAATAGATAATTAATTTTAAATTAAAGGGATGTTTATATGAAATTTAAAGTTTCTGCGTTGCTATTGGCAATGGGGGTATTTTCTGCCCATGCAACAGATCTTGGTCTGATTACTCTCGATGGTGCAGTTACAGGTACCACTTGTAAAATTACGACCAACAACGGAATTGATGCTAGTAACGTAACTATTTCAATGCCGGTAGTCACTAAAGCGGCTGTAGAAGGCTCAACTCTTGTTGCGGGTGGTGTGGGTTCGAAGGAATTTGAACTGATGCTAAACGAATGTGAAGAGTCTTTGACTAAAGCAACAATTTCATTCTCTTCACAGCAATTTGCTGAGCTATCAAATGGTACTCTGAAGCCTGATTCCACTGTTTCTGGCGCTGCTCAAAACGTGAGTGTGGCGCTGTTTAATAACGCCTCAGGTAATGTCACTCAGGTTAAGATTGGTGACCCAACTGATGTTTCTCAGGTGGTCACCCTGGATGCTGGTAGAGGTGTATTTGCTTATCGTGCCGCTTATGTACCCAGTGCTGACTGGAACGTAGCCAGCAATCCCGTTGTGCCAGGTAAAGTCAATACCAACGTTACTTTCACGATGGCTTATGAATAAAATTTTATTCTAAAGTGTTATTTATTAAACCTGCCATTAAGGCAGGTTCATTATTCTTTATTTTACCGGTATATCATTATGAGCTTCATTAATTACAAGAGAGTATATTCTTTAGTCGTCTTCTTGAGCGCTTGGTTTGTGGCTTCTAACTGTTATGCCGATATTGTTATTTCGGGTACCCGGATTATCTATCAGCAATCTGCGAAAGATGTTTCGGTTAAACTCGATAATCGTGGGCAAAAGCCTTTGCTTGTCCAGTCATGGCTGGATGATGGGCGTGATTCTGTGAATCCGCAGGAGTTAAAGCTTCCTTTTTTAGTCACCCCACCAGTTTCACGTATTGATCCAAATAAAGGGCAGACAATCAGGATTACTTCTCTTGGGGCTGAGTTACCGAAGGATAAAGAAAGTCTCTTTTGGTTTAACGTACTGGAAGTACCGCCTAAAGCTAAAAATACAGATGGTGAGAATATTGTCCAACTTGCTTTCCGTACACGGATAAAAATGTTCTATCGTCCTGATGGTTTACAAGGTACTCCTGAAGAAGCGGCCACGAAATTACAATGGTCATTAAGAAAAGATGCGCAGGGAGTATATGCAGAAGTAAAAAATAGCTCTCAATATTATGTGTCATTCAGTGATGCTACATATTTAAATAACAATAAAAAATATAGCATTGATACCAGTGCTATAGCACCAGGTAGCAGTGCTTCCTTTAAGATAAAGGATCTTAGTAATACCGCCTCTGGTGGGAAAATAAAATATAGCGCAATAAATGACTATGGCGGAAGCATTGAGCGTGAAGTGAATATCTAACTTTTCAGGTGGACCTGGTTTATCATAATATGGATGTGTGCTATCGTGCGTGGCTTAACGAGATACTATAGTCCGTTATTTTTAATAGGTACTTTATTATCAGTACCTATTTATGCGGAAGAGAATCACGAACAAATATCTTCTTCAGAAGACGGTGTTGAGTTCAACGATCAATTTCTCTTTAACACAGACAGCAGTGGCAAGGTGGATGTCAGCCGTTTCTCTCACGGGAACCCGGTATTACCTGGCGTTTACAGTGTTGTCGTATATGTTAATAACGCTGCAAAATATAATGGGAAAATCACATTCAAAGCCAATGGTACTGATATTGCTTCACCCTGTATTACTCAGTTGCTATTGTCTCAGTTAGGAATAGACACCTCTACTATTAAGTTTGTTGCGGAAGAAGAGGATGCTTCCTCCGAGCAGGCGACCTGTTACGACTTAAGTGCAATTTATTCTGGTTCTCATGTCAGCTTTGCCAGCGAAGAGCAACGACTGGATATTTCGTTGCCACAAATATATGTTCTTAAGCGCCCAAAAGGGTATATCGATCCTTCTTTGTGGGATAGCGGCGTCAACGCGGCCATGCTCTCTTACGATCTGAATGCATATACCTCCAACAATGATGGCGACATGGCTCAAAGCGCTTATATGGGGCTTAATTATGGTGTGAACCTGGGGGCATGGCGTTTTCGATCTCGTGGTTCGGCTAATTGGTCGAAAGATAATGGCAGCGGATATGAAAGCCAGGATATTTATGTCCAGCGTGATATTCCGTCACTGAAATCTCAGTTTGTTATCGGTGATACCTTTACCAGCGGGGATACTTTCGATTCAGTGAGTTTGCGAGGGATCCGTTTATACAGCGATACCCGTATGCAACCTGGTGGGGAAGAAAGCTATGTACCAGTAGTACGCGGGGTGGCTAACAGCAATGCCAAGGTTACCGTGCGCCAGAGTGGCAATACCATTTACGAAACCACTGTACCGCCAGGCCCCTTCGCTATCGATGACCTGAATCCATCGGGTTCTGGTAGCGATCTTGATGTAACAGTTGAAGAGGCCGATGGTAGCAAACGTAGCTTTTCTATCCCCTTCTCTTCGGTTACTCAAATGTTGCGTCCGGGTACTGCGCGTTGGGATTTTGGCCTGGGTGAACTCAATGATGAGACTCCCGGTAACAAACCTAAAGTCGTTGTGGCTTCCGGATATTATGGGATCAATAATCTTTTAACCGGCTATACCGGTATTGAATTCACGGATACTGATTATTTCGCTGCTTTACTCGGTGTGGCGGTAAATACTTCTTTCGGCGCAATAGCATTAGATGTAACACAGTCGCAGGCGGATATCGAAACTGTTGGAACACTGCAGGGGCAGAGCTATCGTCTTACATTTAGTAAACTGCTGGAAATGACCGATACCTCGTTCAACGTTACCGCATATCGGTTCTCAACGACGGACTACCTTAGTTTAAGTGATGCAAGTAGTTTAAATAATGATATCGATAGTACTAATAATGCTGATGGAAATGAAAACAGCTGGAACAATTTTGATCGACAGAAAAACCAAGTCCAGGTGAGTATCAACCAACTGCTGCAAGCCGGAGATAATAACTACGGTTCCGTTTATTTAACCGGGAGTTGGGAAGATTACTGGAATAATAGTAAAACAACGTCACAGTATTCATTTGGTTATAGCAATTCATTTAGCTGGGTGAGCTATAATCTCTCGTTGCAGCGTGCTTATAACGTCAATGGTGAAGAAGATGACCGTGCGTATATAGGTTTAAGTATTCCGTTTGGTAATCTACCCGGACATGATATTCGCAAAGGAGGGTTCAATAACATGAATGCTTCCATCAGCAGTGATTTTAAAGGGAATTCTCAGGCTGATGTTTCTGCATCGGGTAATTCTGCAGACAACCGCTATAACTATAGTGTGAATGCATCTTCAACATTGTCGGAGTCTCAGGATTTAACTCAGATTGGTGGTTATGGCAGTTACAATAGTGCCTATGGACCTATAAGCGTGTCTGCTTCTATAAATGATCACAGTGGACAACAAGCTTCATTTGGCAATAGCGGTGGTGTCGTTATTCATTCAGGTGGAATAACCTTTTCACCCGGAAACATAGGCACAACAAGTACGATCGCTTTGGTAAAAGCCAAAGGGGCGAAAGGCGCAAAAATGACCAACGGTGATGGAGAAATCGATGGGCATGGTTACGCGGTGGTGCCTTATCTTTCGCCATATCGTGAAAATACCATTGGGTTGAATATTGATACTCTGGAAAATGATGTGGCAATTATGAACACCAGTACCACTGCTATTCCGCGTGATGGTGCTGTCGTGCGTGTTGATTTTGCCACTGAAGAGGGGCGCTCGGTACTTCTTGAACTCATTCGTAATGATAAAGGTTTTATTCCGTTGGGGGCTGATGTCTATGATGAAAATAATAATGTTGTAGGTAGCGTGGGCCAGGCGGGACGTGCGTTTGTCAGGGGTATTAATGACGCAGGACGATTAACGATTCGCTGGGGAAACAAGTCTGAAGAACAATGCACAGTAAATTATCAGATCCCTGCGAATGCGCAAACAATCGGTTTAACCACGGTATTAACTAACCAAAGTTGTCATGTGAATTAATAATAGGTAGTTATTTATTATAATCAAGGAGGAGTTCAATGAGGTCAAATTCATCGATAGCAAAATTACTATGTGTTTCATGTGGAATATTATCCAGTAACATTTATGCTACAGATCTGACTGTCAATTTTACTGCGAATATTCGGGAAACTACGTGTGATATGCGCATTACCGGTGGCACGGGAAATAATCAAAATAATACTATTGCCATTGGTAATTCAGGGAAAACATCTTTAGATAAGATATTATCCGGTGACGCCAGCGTTTCGGTTCCCTTTTCACTGGATATCGTGACATGCCCATCGAGCCTGGCAGTAATAAAAACCACTATAACTGGCACTCAATCTGGAATTGTCCCTACATTAATCATCAATGGTATTACAAGTACTGACAAGGCAGATTATCTTGGGGTTTCAGTAGCGAGAGCTTCAGGTGGCGAGGCATTCACTATTAACTCAACGGTAGATGCTAAGCGTTTGGTTTGGACTACCAGTGAAATAGCTGCTAAGAAAGTTAATTTGTTAGCAAAGCTTGTGCCTACGGATGCCACGAAGGTCACAACGGGTGCTTTTAATGCCACTGCAATATTTAACTTCACTTATGAATAATTTTTCTCGCTCAGATCAAGGAGTGCGATCATGAAGAATATAAATCTAAAAATCTATTTCTTATCTCTGTTTGCAAGTCTATTTTCCATATCATCCGCTTACGCTATTACGGGTACGGATAGTGTGACTGCAACATTTACCTCGACTGTAGAAGCGGGGACTTGCAATGCTCAAATAAAGGATAGTGCAGGAGCGGCTACGTCAACTATTTCTTTCGGCGATGTATTTAAATCTGATTTACAGACGAAGGCTCGTGTCGAGAATTTTAAGTTAGCGTTTAGCGGCTGTTCTGGGGTCAAGAGTGCCATGGTGAGCACACAAATTAGCGGCGGGGGGTGCTCTGGCCTAAATGGCGATGGAACCTCATATCCAAATTATACGGGCACTGCGGCAGCAACTGCCGTTGAGATATGGCGCGGTCTGCCGGACAGCGGTACAGAATTTAGCTGTAAAGATCGTTCCATCCCTCAGGAACTTGCTATTTCTGGAAGTACGCTTGATGTTGCTATGAATGCCAGAATGGTGATTGGGAATGAGCGCTCAATTGACGAGGTTACTGCCGGTACCTTCCAAGTCCCGATTACTTTTGTTATCACTTACAAATAAGGTTTGGTTATGATATCCCACCGGTCTCGTGGAGCTATTTTTAGGTACCTGGCACTATTCATTTTAGCAAGTGGCACCTCTTTAGCGTGCGAGGCTGGTGTGGATATGAATATCAACGCCAACATAATTAATAATACCTGTAATGTGACGGTAGAAAATAATGGCAGTGTGCATTTGCCGACGGTGAGTCGGGATTATTTTTCACCACGCGGCAATCCTCCAGCACCGTTGTCTCCTACAGATGCTGCAGGCGGGCAACCTTTTAAAATTACAGTTGATGACTGCGTTGACTGGGTTCAGGGTGAGGCAAACCGCCTTCATTTTCAGTTTAAACCCGTTTCGGAACAATTTCCTGCGCAGTCAAAACAAGTCTTTATTAATGAAGCTTCCCCTTCGTCAGGCGGTGCGGAGAACGTTGGTGTTGTCATTTTCTCTGCGCTGACAAATACCAATGTCTTGAAGAGTGATGGTAGTTCCGATGTTATTTATGACGTGCAGGATCAAACATCTTCAGAGTATTTAACAGATTATCTCTTTTATGCCCGTTACCAGAATACGGGAGTCGTTTCAGCTGGAAGAGTGGCTTCGAATATTATGGTGAGTGTAATTTATGATTAACCTGCAATGTCTGAAAATTCTACCCGTGGGTAGAATGTTACTGCTGATAATGTCTTCATTTTATATCTTATGCAGTACGCCAGTTATCGCTGCAACATTTTGTCAATTTGAATCGCCTTATTCAGTGACAATACCTTCGAACACCATTTCTGTATATCAGTTTACAGGTGTCAATAATGCGCCCTATGTGAGACTGACGCCAAGTTGGATATCACTTACTGAGACTAGTGCTATTAATACTGACTGCTATAATGGCAGGGGGTATCTGTATTTTAATCAAATATCAGGCAATGCGCAGAATGTTGTCATTAAAGATACCAATACCGGTGACTCAGGTGGTAGTAATAATTATTCAACTTTCTTTAGAACCACTATTCCAGGTATCGTCTATGAGGTGGCCATAATATGTCGCGCCCACAAAAGTAATGGATGCGATGGCGGTATAAGAAACAACCAGACTTTGCCACTTGGAGCAACTAATAACTGGGGGCATCTCGGCAGCGAATCGTACCCATGGGATAGAGATAGTCAAACCTATGGAATTTACATGAGGATTTATCAAACTCCTGACTACAAATGGGCTCCAGGCCAGACGGTTGCGCATCCAATAGCAGGAAGATTAACGACGTTACAAATGAGTGATTTTAATACGGACGTGCTTACTAATAGTGCAATTAGTATTAATCTTCTAAACAGTTTTCCTACCTGTAGCACTGCGGTTGTCGCAGGTACCAACGTTAGCGGAAATACACTAGCGCTTGGTGAATATGATATGGATGACTTGAATAGAAAGGACCCCGTACCTTTTTCACTTAAAATGACTCAGTGCGTGGGTACAAAAGTTAAGGTCAAACTTAATACTAATTCCAGGGAAGATAGCAGCCAGTTATTAAAAAATACCACGACGACTTCCAGTGGTAGCACCGGCGTAGCATTACGAATTAAGAACGGCAGTTCAACGGTCGTCCCGGATGGCTCTTCTACCTTTAGTGTATCAATGACTGGCTCAACGACTATAAATCTGACCGCACAATTAGAGAAAAATGGTAAATCTACCCGACCGGGTTCTTTTACCTCGCAGGCTGTTTTTACTATCTCCTATGAATAAAATTATCTCCCGGCAGGTTGCCTGCCGGGAGATAATGGTTTATTTAACGTCCGGCAAAGCGTAAGCGACGATGTAATCGCCCATCTTCGTCCCGAAGGATCCGTGGCCACCTGCAGAAATCACCACGTACTGCTTGCCATTCACTTCATAGGTCATCGGCGTTGCCTGGCCACCGGCTGGCAGACGCGCTTCCCACAGTTTTTCACCGTTGCTCATGTTATAAGCACGCAGGTAGTTATCTGCGGTTGCGCCAATGAACAACACATTCCCGGCGGTAGAAATTGGGCCGCCCAGCATTGGCATCCCCATTTTAAACGGCAGCGGAAGCGGCGAACTGTCGCGCACTGTCCCGATACGTTTTTTCCACACCACTTCGTTGGTTTTCAAATCTACCGCAGAGATGTAACCCCAGGCCGGTTGCTTACACGGCAAGCCGAACGGAGAAAGGAACGGGTTCAGCGTCACGCCAAATGGTACGCCGTACTGCGGCTGAATGCCGGATTCAGAACCACTGCCTTTAGCATCTTTTGGCGGCTCCATCGGGTTACCTGGCCCGCGTGGCATCAGTTTAGAAACAAACGGCAGTGCCATTGGGTTGGCAATCGCCACCTGACGGTTAGGGTCGACTGAAATCCCACCCCATTCGAACATCCCCAGGTTCCCCGGGAACACCAGCGTGCCTTGCTCAGAAGGCGGCGTGAAGATGCCTTCATAACGTAGGTTGTGGAAGATAATGCGGCAGACCATTTGATCGTAAAGGGTCGCACCCCACATATCGGCACCGCTCAGGTCTTTCTTCGGACGGAAACTCAAATCCGAGAATGGCTGAGTTGGCGTCACGTAGTCACCTTTCGCCGCACCTTGTGGAACTGGTTTTTCCGGAGCCGGAACAACCAGTTTACCGTCACGACGGTCGAGCACAAAGATGTTGCCGGTTTTCGCAGGCGCGTAGATAACCGGAACGGTTTCGCCTTTAACGGTAATATCGGCAAGCGTTGGCTGCGACGGCATGTCCATATCCCACAGGTCGTGGTGCACCGTTTGATAAGACCACACCAGTTTGCCGGTGGTCGCGTTCAGCGCCACGATGCTGCTGGCAAAACGCTCTTGTTCCGGTGTGCGGTTGCCACCCCAAATATCTGGCGTGGTGACACCCATCGGCAGATACACTAAATCCAGCTTCGCGTCATAGGCCGCAGGTGCCCAGGAGTTCGGCGAGTTAAGGCTGAAATGGTGCTCGTCGCCTGGAATTGTATTCGGGTCTTTGGCTCCCGGGTCGAATGCCCACAGCAGTTTGCCGCTGTTGACATCAAAACCACGGATCACGCCAGACGGCTCGCGAGTGGAGTAGTTATCGGTCACTGCACCGGCAATCACGATCACTTTATCGGTGATAATCGGTGGTGATGTCGGTTCATACATCCCTGGAGTGGTCACCGGCATGTTGGTTTGCAGGTTCAGAATGCCTTTGTTAGCAAAGCTTTCGCAAAGCTGGCCGTTATCGGCATTAATCGCAAACAGACGGCCATCATTCACTGGAAGAATGATTCGACGAGGGCAGTCAGAAACCACATCCGCACTCGCGTTATCAGCCGTTGCTTCGTGGTAAGAAACACCACGGCAGGTCACATGCTGGAACGAAGGATTGGTATCCAGACGCGGATCGAATTTCCACTTCTGCTTACCGGTTGCCGCATCCAGCGCGAACAGTTGCTGGTGAGCGGTACACAGGTACAGCGTATCGCGGACTTTAATCGGGGTGACTTCGTTAGTGATTTCACCCGGATCGGTTGGGCGCTTCACATCGCCAGTCTGGAAAGTCCACGCTTCTTTAAGCTGACCGACATTTTTATCGTTGATCTGTTTTAGAGGAGAGTAGCGCTGTCCTTCCTGATTGCGGCCATATGCAGGCCAGTCGGCATCAGGAATTGCGGAACTTGCTGCCACAGGAGCCTGCGCATCCGCACTGAGCGTACCGTTGATTTCTTGGGGATCGTTAAACACGGCCCAGGCCAATACCACCACGGTAATTGCCAGCACCGCGCCAAGTGCTGCTGCGGCACCCGAAGAAGGCAGAGTCAGATGACGATAAACGAATGGCAGCAGCAGCCATACGCCGAAGAAGAACAGTACGTCTAAACGTGGTGTTAATGCCCAGAAGTCGAAACCTACTTCCCAGACACCCCACGCCGCGGTGCAAAGCAGTAATGCGGCGTAAATCCCCAGCGCCAGCGCTTTACGTTGCCAAAGTAACACTGCGGTGATTAACATCACCACCCCGGCAATCGGGTAATACCATGACCCACCAATTGCCACTAACCATATCCCGCCAATGAGTAAATACAGCCCAGTTAATACCGCAAACAGGACTGTTAAGGTTGCGATGACTCGCGAACCGGAGTTATTTGTTTTCACAATTATCACGCTCTTAAAAATTTGATAGCAATTCATTATAGTTATTAACAAACGTGATATTCATCACATAAATGGCTTTTTTACTGATAGCGCATGCGAATGTGTTTTGCTGGTATACTGCTGGCCTGAATATTTTATGTTGGTTGAAATTTAATCGACATCGAATGATTTATTTTTAAATCATATGGTTATAACTATGAAACATACTGTTGAAGTGATGATCCCCGAAGCGGAGATCAAAGCCCGTATCGCTGAATTGGGTCGTGAGATCACTGAACATTATCGTGATAGCGGTAGTGATATGGTGCTGGTTGGCTTGCTGCGTGGCTCATTTATGTTTATGGCTGACTTGTGCCGTGAAGTTCAAGTGCCCCACGAAGTCGATTTTATGACCGCATCCAGTTATGGCAGTGGCATGTCTACCACCCGCGATGTGAAAATCCTCAAAGACCTCGATGAAGATATTCGCGGCAAAGACGTGCTGATCGTCGAAGATATTATCGATTCTGGTAATACGCTGAGCAAAGTGCGCGAAATTCTGAGCCTGCGTGAGCCAAAATCACTGGCCATTTGTACGCTGCTGGATAAACCAGAGCGCCGCGAAGTGGACGTGAACGTGGAGTGGGTTGGTTTCGCCATTCCTGACGAGTTCGTGGTGGGTTATGGCATTGACTACGCTCAGCGTTATCGCCATCTGCCATACGTCGGTAAAGTGGTTTTGTTAGACGAATAAGTTGAGCAAACGCCCAATCACCGATAAATAAAAAGGGCCTTTAAGGCCCTTTTTGCTATCTGAGTTACTGCGAAGGTGTTCTATTCTTGTGGCTGCGATGGGAGTTTTGCAGATTCGAAATCCCGCTGCGGTAACCTTTTTCCAGCGATTCACGGCTAGTGGCGGTGACTTCTAAATCGCGCAGGCGACCATCATGAATCCCGTAAGCCCAGCCATGTACTGTGACTTTCTGCCCGCGTTTCCATGCTGATTGCATAATGGTGGAATGGCCGAGGTTATAAACCTGTTCCATGACATTCAGCTCGCAAAGCGTATCCAGACGTTGCTCTGGTGGGAGTTCTCCCAACAGCGAACTATGCTTGAACCAGATATCGCGGATGTGCAGCAGCCAGTTGTTGATAAGCCCTAAATCTGGGTTCTCAACCGCTGCTTGTACGCCGCCGCATCCGTAGTGGCCGCAAATGATAATGTGTTCAACTTCAAGAACATCAACGGCGTACTGCACTACAGAAAGGCAATTTAGATCCGTATGAATGACCAGGTTTGCCACGTTACGGTGAACAAATAATTCGCCAGGCTCAAGGCCGGTCAGACGTTCAGCGGGTACGCGACTATCAGAACAGCCGATCCACAAGAAGCGCGGTTTTTGGGCCTGAGACAAACGTTCAAAAAAGCCCGGGTCTTCGTCCTCCATCAGTTTTGACCAGACCTGGTTATTGCTGATGAGGGTATCAATGTCTTTCATGGAGGTTAACAACCTGTAACGGAAGAAGTGCGTTGAGGTAATATAGGGCAACTGAAATAATTTTTAAACGGCATAATTTTTTTTGTACCGGACAAGGTAACCGTATATCCATGACTATTGCATTAGAGCTGGAACAGTTAACGAAAACCTATCCCGGCGGTGTTCAGGCGCTGCGCGGCATAGATCTTCGTGTTGAAGCAGGGGATTTTTATGCTCTGCTGGGGCCGAACGGCGCAGGAAAATCCACCACCATCGGGATTATTAGCTCGCTGGTTAATAAAACCTCTGGCCGGGTGCGTGTGTTTGGATACGACCTGGAAAAAGACGTGGTTAACGCTAAACGTCAGCTCGGGTTGGTGCCGCAGGAATTTAACTTCAACCCGTTTGAAACCGTGCAGCAAATTGTCGTTCATCAGGCGGGCTATTATGGTGTTGAACGAGCTGATGCCATCGCACGTAGCGAAAAGTACCTGAAACAGCTCGATCTGTGGGAAAAACGCAACGAACGTGCGCGTATGTTATCTGGTGGCATGAAGCGCCGTTTAATGATTGCCCGTGCCTTAATGCACGAACCAAAATTGCTGATCCTTGATGAACCCACCGCGGGCGTCGACATCGAGCTGCGCCGTTCTATGTGGGGTTTCCTGAAGGATTTAAACGACAAAGGCACTACTATCATTTTGACCACTCACTATCTTGAAGAAGCAGAAATGCTGTGCCGCAACATCGGTATTATTCAAAATGGCGAGTTGGTTGAAAATACCTCCATGAAATCACTGCTTTCAAAGCTGAAGTCAGAAACGTTTATCCTCGATCTTGCGCCTAAAAGCCCACTTCCGCAGCTGGATGGTTACCAATATCGCCTGGTTGATACTTCCACCCTGGAAGTAGAAGTGCTGCGCGAACAGGGAATCAACAGCGTGTTTAGCCAGTTAAGTTCTCAAGGGGTTCAGGTACTAAGTATGCGTAACAAAGCTAACCGTCTTGAAGAGCTGTTTGTCACGCTGGTTAACGGTCATAAAGGAGACCAGGCATGATGCATCTCTATTGGGTGGCGTTAAAAAGTATCTGGACCAAAGAAGTCCACCGTTTCACGCGTATCTGGATACAAACTCTCGTCCCACCGGTCATCACTATGACCTTGTATTTCATCATTTTTGGTAATTTGATTGGCTCGCAAATCGGCTCAATGCATGGTTTTACCTACATGCAGTTCATCGTGCCGGGTTTGATCATGATGGCGGTGATCACCAACTCTTATGCCAACGTTGCTTCCTCTTTCTTTAGCGCTAAATTCCAGCGCAACATTGAAGAACTACTGGTGGCGCCGGTGCCGACGCATATTATTATCGCCGGTTATGTTGGTGGTGGTGTGGCGCGTGGCTTGTGTGTTGGTATTCTGGTTACCGCTGTGTCGCTGTTCTTTGTGCCGTTCCAGGTGCATTCATGGCTGTTTGTTGCGTTAACTCTGCTGTTGACGGCGATTCTGTTCTCGCTGGCCGGTTTGTTGAACGCGGTGTTTGCTAAAACATTTGACGATATCAGTCTGATCCCAACCTTCGTGCTGACCCCGCTGACCTATTTAGGTGGCGTGTTTTACTCTCTTTCATTGCTGCCTCCATTCTGGAAAGCGCTGTCTCACCTTAACCCGGTGGTGTATATGATCAGCGGCTTCCGTTATGGTTTCCTCGGCATTAACGATGTCCCGTTGCTGTTTACCGTTGCCGTGCTGGTGGGCTTTATTCTGGCCTTCTACATTCTGTGCTGGTATCTGATTCAGCGTGGCCGTGGTCTACGTAGCTAAGAGACTGATGACAAAGCTCTTTCGTAGGTCGGATAAGCGATAGCGTCATCCGACATCACTGGCGTAAATGGTGGATGGCGCTATCGCTTATCCACCCTACAAAACCTGTTCTGTGACCTTTGTCAGCAATCTTACCTCCCCGCAAGGGGAGGTAAACATCCTTCTTTCTTACCCAGTTTTGATTAGCATCAGGGTGCTTATTTTTCGCTCTGGCACACTGTCGCTCCGCAAAAAGGAGAAGGCCATGTTGGGTTGGGTTATTGCCGGTCATGACTATTATGCTCAGGATATGCTCGATGCGATTGAGCGACGTTTTGGCCCACAGCCGCAATGCTGTGCGGTAAATTACTGGCAAGGGCTTAGCACCAATATGCTCAGCCGTATGATGTGTGATGCGTTGTACAATTGTGATTCTGGTGATGGCGTGATCTTTCTGACGGATATTACTGGCGCGGCTCCTTACCGTACTGCGGCACTGATTAGCCACCAGCATCCCCATTGTGAAGTGATTTCAGGCGTCACACTGCCGCTGCTGTTTGCGATGCGTGCGCACCGTGAAACACAAACTGGCGAAGCATTCCGTGAACTTATTGTTGAGCATGGCGGGGGCGACGTCACCAGCCTTTGGCATCAGCAGCAGAAAAACCCACCGTTTGTGTTACTCCACCAATATTGAGCGGAAAGGTTGGTATTGAGTGGACTTTTGTTAGAATAACCGCTTCTTCTCGCCATTGAGACACCCAGTGTTATCAAACTTGTTATGCTAACTCGCCTTTTCTTTACCGTGCTGATGCTGATTGGTGGCAGTAGCGCCAATGCCAGCCTGCTCAGTAGCCATCACACTCCCGCACAATATATGCAAACCACAGAAGATGCTGATATTTGGGCACAGGTGGGGGATAAAGTCATTTCTGTCGGTAATATTCAGGAAGGGCAAATCCTGGCCGTAGTGCCTACTGCGGCAGATTATTACGAGTTCAATTTTGGTTTTGGCACCGGGTTTATTGATAAAACACACCTTGAACCGGTAGCAGGAAAACAACGTGTTGAAGACCGTCTGGGTGATTTGCACAAACCGTTGAGCAACCAAAATCTGGTCACCTTCCGCGATATCACGGTATATAACGCACCGAGCAGCGGTAGTGCTCAGTTCGGTACGCTGGCAGACAATTTGCGTTACCCGATTATTGCCAGCTTAAAAGACCACCTCAATCAAACTTGGTATCAAATCCGCATTGGTAACCGCCTCGGGTATGTCAGCAGCCTTGATGCGCAGCCCGATAACGGCATTCCGGTGCTGACTTATCACCATATTTTGCGTGATGAAGAGAACACTCGCTTCCGTCATACCTCAACCACGACTTCGGTGGTGGCCTTCAACAACCAGATGACCTGGCTGCGCGATATGGGCTATACCACGCTGACGATGTATCAACTTGAAGGTTATGTGCGTAACCGGATGAATATGCCAGCACGTGCGGTGGTGATTACCTTTGATGACGGACTGAAATCGGTTTATCGCTATGCATACCCAATTCTCAAACAGTACGGCTTTAAGGCAACCTCATTTATCATTTCGTCACGTATTAAAGCGCACCCGCAACTCTGGAACCCGAAGGCACTGCAATTTATGAGTATTTCGGAATTGCAGGCCAGCCAGGATGTGTTTGATGTTCAGTCGCATACCCATTTCCTGCATCGCGTTGACGCTAACCGCCAGCCGACACTGTTACGTCGTAGCTATCGTAATATCCTGCTTGATTTTGAACACTCAAGACGCGCCCTGGCGCAGTTTAATCCGCATGTTTTGTACCTCTCGTATCCGTTTGGTGGATATAACGATAAGGCTGTGAAAGCGGCGAACGATGCGGGATTCCATATGGCGGTGACAACGGTGCGTGGGAAGGTGAAGCCGGGGGATAATCCGTTTTTGCTAAAACGGCTATATATTTTGCGGACGGATTCGCTGGAAACAATGTCGCGGTTGATTAGTAACCAGCCGCAGTCTTGAAAGGTATAATGGTTTTGTAGGGTGGATAAGCGAAAGCGTCATCCACCAAATGCGTCAATTATGTCGGGTGACGCTTCGCTTACCCGACCTACAAATCCTTAATGATTACGCTACCTGCACCGGCACAGCTTTCGCGAGGCGCTTCATTTCGTTGTCGCCATCGAAATAAGCTACCTTCGGTTGCCAGCTACGAGCTTGCTCATCTGGCATCGTCACATAAGTGGCGATAATCAGAATGTCGTCAACATCAGCACAGTGCGCGGCGGCACCATTAACGGAAATGATTTTGGAACCCCGTTCGCCAGCAATTGCGTAAGTTGAAAAACGCTTACCGTTGGTGACGTTATAAATATCAATGGCTTCATATTCCAGAATGCCAGCCGCCTCAAGGAAGTCCTGATCGATGGCGCAGGAACCTTCATAGTGCAAATCCGCCTGCGTCACTTTGACACGGTGAAGTTTGCCTTGCAGCATGGTGCGTATCATAGCTTAAACCTTCGTCACTATTGGGTTGCTTAAGCGGCAAACTCAGAGCTTGCCGCCGGAATTGAGTTGGGCAGTATTGCCCGATTTTGCCAGGCTGTCTACTGTGTGAGCTCGACCTGAACATTATCGATTAAACGCGCCTGGCCAAGCCATGCAGCCATTAACACGACAGCACGTTTGCTCTCAGCATCCAGCTCCAGCAAGCTATCCGCATCGCGGATTTGCAGGTCGTCTGAACGGAAACCTTTTTCATTCAGCTCGGTCGCGGCAATCGCTAACATTTCTTCAGTATCACGCTCGCCAGCACGCAGCTTATCGGCCAGAGACTGCATCACTTTATGCAGACCCGGTGCGATTTTGCGTTGTTCTGCACTCAGATAACCATTGCGTGAACTCAGCGCCAGGCCATCTTTCGCACGCACCGTTGGCACGCCAACTATCTCGATGTCGTAACCCATGTCCGCCACCATCTTGCGAATTAACGCCAGCTGCTGGAAGTCTTTCTCACCAAAGCAGGCGATGTCAGGTTGCACCATGTTAAACAGCTTGCTGACGATGGTAGAAACACCACGGAAATGCCCTGGACGGCTGGCACCTTCAAGCATGCTTGACAGCCCAGGCACTTCGACGAAGGTCTGGGAATCCAGGCCTTTCGGGAAAATATCGCCAGGTGCCGGCGCAAATACCAAATCCACTTTGCGGCGGTTTAGCTTCTCGCAATCTTCCTGCAACGTACGTGGATAGCGCGTTAAGTCATCCGGACGGTCAAACTGCATAGGATTAACAAAAATAGTGGTGACCACCACATCGGCGCGGCTTTTGGCATCATCGACCAGCTTCATATGCCCGTCGTGCAGGTTGCCCATGGTCGGCACCAGCGCGATGCGTTTGCCTTCCTGGCGCCAACGGCGAATCTGCTGACGTAACAGCGGTATCGTTTCGATAATCAACACAACCCTTCTCCTGTCAGTGGAAACTATGTTCTTCACCTGGATAGGTGCCGGACTCAACTTCGTTGATGTACAGACGCACCGCAGCACGCATGTCGCCGGTTCCGGTGAGGAAATTTTTAGCGAATTTTGGAATGTGACCGCCGGTAATACCGAAGGCGTCGTGCATCACCAGAATTTGCCCGTCAGTGACATTGCCCGCGCCAATACCAATAACCGGGATCGTCAGCGCGTCGGTAATGCGTTTTGCCAGCACAACCGGTACGCATTCCAGTACTAACAATTGAGCGCCTGCGGCTTCGAGCGCCACGGCATCGTCAAACAACGTTTGTGCGGCAGCTTCATCACGGCCCTGGATTTTATAACCACCAAAGATGTTCACGGATTGCGGCGTCAGGCCCAAATGCCCGCAGACCGGCACGGCACGTTCGGTCAGCATTTTGACGGTTTCGACCAGCCAGCGACCGCCTTCGATTTTGACCATGTTGGCACCAGCGCGCATCACTTCAGCGGAGTTAGCAAAAGCTTGTTCCGGGGTGGCATAAGCCATAAACGGCAGGTCTGCCAGCAACAGGCAATTCGGCGCGCCACGGCGTACTGCGCGAGTGTGGTAGGCAATATCTTCTACGGTGACTGGCAGCGTGGAGTCGTGGCCTTGAACGGTCATCCCTAATGAATCGCCAACCAGCATCACGCCAATGCCTTCTTCGGCAAACAGTTTGGCAAAGCTGAAATCGTAAGCGGTGATGGTGGCGAACTTGCGTTGAGCCTGTTTCCATTGGCGCAACTGAGACATAGTGATTGGTTTCATGGCAGTCCCGGTGAGGAATGATATTGATTAAATGAACGCGTCCGTGGTTACCAAAAAGTAATCCCATCCTGGGAGAGGTTTTCTAAAACTTTCGCGACTGGCAGGCCTTCGGGGAACGCGCAGTCAGGCGCAATTTCCAGCAATGGAACCAACATAAAAGCGCGGTTTTTCATATCGTAATGCGGCACTGTCAGCGTTGAAGTGGCAATAGTCAGATTACCGAACAGCATCATGTCGAGATCAAGCGTGCGTGGCCCCCAGCGTTCAGCTTTGCGCACTCGTCCGTGTTCCAGCTCTATACGTTGAGTATGGGCCAGTAATGTTTCGGGAGACAGTTCAGTTTCCAGTGCGACAGCAGCATTCAGGTAATCGGGTTGGTCTTGCGGGCCGAGCGGCGGGGTGCGATAGAAAGAGGAGATGGCAACCACCCGGCTTTGCGGGATGGCTGCAATGGCGTCGAGCGCATGAGTCACTTGCTCAAGCGGCGACGCCTGGTTGCTGCCTAGCGCGATATACGCAAGCGTCATGCACTTCCACCGCTGCGTGGTGCACGCTTACGCGGGCGACGATGGCGGCGGCGAACCGCAGGCTCATCACCTAACACATCAAGCATATCTTTTTGCGCCGGTGGAGCAGCCACCTGGAATTCACCCCACCATTTGGTCAGGCGTTGTAATTCCTGGTTGTTTTCCACTTCAGCACGCAGTGCCAACAAATCATACGCCGCGCGGAACTTAGGATGCTCCATCAGCTTCCAGGCGCGTTTGCCCTGGCGGCGTGACAGACGAAGCTGCAAGCCCCAGATATCACGAACCAGCGTGGTAATGCGTTTTGGAATCGCCAGCGCACGGCAGGCTTCATCCAGCACTTCGTTCATTGCTAATGCGAAGGCGTCCATATAGGCAAGGCCGCTTTCCTGAGTCAGCTTTTGAGCCATCTCCAGTTGCGGATACCAGAAAATGGCGGAGAACAAGAAGGCCGGATTAACGCGCATATCGTTATGAATGCGGTTATCGGTATTCTTCAGCACCTGAGTGATCATGCGCTCCATCGGGCTGTCACCTTGTTCGGTGAAGTAGCGAGTGATGGTCGGGAATAACGGCTGGAACAGCTGATATTCACGCAGCAATTCGTAAGTGTCATATCCATGGCCGGCTTGCAGAAGTTTCAGCGATTCTTCAAACAAACGGGCTGGAGGGACATCATTAATCAAGGTGGCTAAACGCGGAATAGGCTCGCCAGTTTCCGGGCTAATCGTCATATTCAGTTTGGCAGCAAAGCGCACCGCACGCAGCATGCGCACCGGGTCTTCGCGATAGCGCGTTTCAGGATCGCCGATTAAACGGATAACGCCATTGCGTAAATCACGCAGGCCACCAACATAATCGCGAACTGAGAAATCAGCCACGCTGTAATAGAGGCTGTTGATGGTGAAATCACGGCGCTGAGCATCTTCTTCGATTGAACCAAAGATGTTATCGCGCAACAGCATGCCGTTCTGGCCAGTCTGGGAAGTCTGTTTATCAGACTTTTGCTCTTCGTGGTGACCACGGAAAGTGGCAACTTCGATGATTTCCGGCCCAAACATCACATGAGCCAGGCGGAAGCGACGGCCAACCAGGCGGCAATTGCGGAACAGTTTACGCACTTGATCCGGTGTGGCGCTGGTAGTGACATCAAAGTCTTTCGGCTGTTTGCCGAGCAACAGGTCACGGACACCGCCACCCACGAGGTAAGCCTCGTAGCCTGCTTTGTTCAGACGATAGAGTACCTTGAGGGCATTTTCACTGATATCTTTGCGGGACAGAGCGTGCTGGTCACGCGGAATCACCGTGATTTGCGGGAGATCTTCATTCTCCTCGACCACGACGTCATCGCGGTTAAGCACCTTGCGGCAAAAATTAGCGACTCGGGTAAAAATAGTACACCTCGGCAGTGTCAATCATAGGGACAAAAAAAACAGCGGCTAATCATAGCTCAGTGTGCGGCATTTGAGAATGATGTATTCACGAAGAGCCTGGCACAACAGCCTGCAGCGACCAATTTTGCACCGCCAGACAGAGTAATTCGCTCAGCTTCAAATCTTGCCAGCCAGCAATTACTGGTTGGTTCAAAAACGTCAGCGCGGCATGAATAACCGGACGCGGATCGCCCTGAGCCAGGGCTGGCGCGTGATTTTGCTTCGATAACTTGGCGCCATTTTCGTTGAGTACCAGCGGTAAATGAACGTAATCAGGTACTGTCCAGCCAAACTGTTGATACAGAGAAATTTGTCGCACCGTAGGCTCAATTAAATCTGCACCGCGGACAATTTCGCTTACGCCCTGATAATTATCGTCCACTACTACAGCAAGATTATAGGCAAATAACCCATCGCGGCGGTGAATGATAAAATCTTCTCGCGCCAGATTTTCATCGGCAATTAGCTTCCCGCGTAGCTTATCTTCAAAGCTTAATACCGGATGATGCTGTACAAATCGTAGTGCCGCATTTTCTGGCCCATGATTCAGGGGGCGGCAATGGCCATCGTAGTAACCGCCAATTTGCTGAATACGGCTGCGGGTGCAAGTGCAGTAATAACTCAAACCTTGTTGTTGCAAGAAAGAGAGCGCTTCACGATAGGCTTCGTGCCGTTGGGATTGCCACAAAACCTCACCATCCCAGTGCAAACCGTAATGTTCTAATTGTTGCAATATCGTTGTGGCAGCGCCAGGAACTTCACGAGGCGGGTCGATATCTTCAATACGCACCAGCCAAAGGCCGCGTTGCGCGCGTGCTTGTAGGTAGCTGCCTAGTGCGGCAATCAGCGAACCAAAGTGGAGTTCACCTGAAGGCGAAGGGGCAAAGCGGCCAATGTAGCGAGATGTGGTCATCAGTTTTGTGACAGGCTAGAAATGAATAAGGCGGGAGAGTCTCCCGCCTTTGAAAGTATACCCGTCATACTTCAAGTTGCAGGTGCGTTGGCTGCACCCGTTCGCCCCGGTCACATAGCTATCTATGCTCCTGGGGACTTACGGTCTGGTCGCCTTCCTGCAACGCGAATTATTTTGGGTACGTGCTGAAATTGCGGGCTGTTAGCCAGCCATTTGTTTTTCGCGAATTTCTGCCAACGTTTTACAGTCAATGCACAAATCAGCTGTCGGGCGAGCTTCGAGACGGCGGATGCCGATTTCAACGCCACAAGATTCGCAGTAGCCGAAATCTTCGTCTTCTACTTTCTTAAGGGTCTTCTCGATTTTCTTGATCAGTTTACGTTCCCTGTCACGGTTACGCAGTTCGAGGCTGAATTCTTCTTCCTGGGCTGCACGGTCTACCGGGTCCGGGAAGTTTGCTGCTTCATCCTGCATATGCGTCACCGTGCGATCAACTTCATCCATAAGTTGGCTACGCCAGGCTTCAAGAATTAGCTTGAAGTGCGACAGCTGGGCTTCGTTCATATATTCTTCGCCCGCTTTCTCCTGATATGGCTCCACCCCAGCGATGGCGAGGATACTCAGGGACGATGTTTTACGCTTTTGCCCTTCTTGCATGTTGTTTCTCCTTAACACGCACTATCGGTCCCCTGGTAGGGGGAAAATCAGGCCGCTATAAATAGCAGATGCTTTTCAGGATGGCAATTATATAAATTCCTCTCTTGACAAGCCTGTGAAGAAAAGCGTATTTACGCGAGCCACCAGCATACAAAACAGACAAACGTTAACTGCTCTTTTATTAAGTAAAAATTATAGAAGGACAGGCAACGGCGAGGTTAGAGTCAGGCCTTTGTCCGAAAGTTCGGCCTTCCAGGCAATAATTTCTACTCCACACTGTTGCGCCTCGGATAACAATTGCGCGTATTTTGCATCGATGTGGCGTGCCGGGGAGACTTGAGTAATAGCCGAATGCAACACTGTAAACAGCAGCACCGCGCGTTCGCCCTGCAAAACCACGTTCATCAATTCCCGTAAATGCTTCTGGCCACGCAGGCTTACTGCATCCGGGAAATAGCCACAACCTTGTTGTGATAACGTGACTGATTTCACTTCAATATAGCAGTTAACTTTGCAACCTGCCTGCAACATAAAATCAATACGGCTGCGTTCGGCGCCGTACTTTACTTCGCTTTTAATTGTGCTGTAACCGGTTAATTCCGAAATAATTTCTTTTTCTAACGCTTCTTTAGCCACGGCATTCGCCCGCAGGGTATTTACGCAAATAAACTCCCCGTTCTGCGTCTGCGTCATTTCCCATGTGTGAGGGTATTTGCGCGTCGGGTTATCCGAAGTGGAATACCACACGGTGTCGCCAGGTGTGGCACAACCGGTCATTGCGCCGGTATTTGGGCAATGAAGCGTTAGCTCTTCACCGGAAGGTGTGATGACATCAGCCAGAAAACGTTTGTAGCGTTTGATTAACGTGGCCTGCTGCAACGGCGGAGAAAATTCCATTCACTCTTCCTTATTACTTAATGTCCAGCGTTGTAATTCCAGGTAACGCGTTCGCCCTTGTTTAAAAACAGACTCATACAACACAAATTCTTCAACCGGATATTGCCAGCGGAAATTAGGGGGCGGAATAGAGACTGCACGCGAAGTGTTACGATAAATCGTGATATGTGGATGAAACGGCTGCGGGCTTTGGTAACAGCCGCTGCGCGCTGCCTGGGAGCGTAACATATTTGCCAGTTGAATCAGCCCCAAAGGCGCATGGCGCGGGCCAATCCACACCACA
Organism: Buttiauxella sp. S19-1; assembly: GCF_022134725.1. NCBI lineage: Bacteria > Pseudomonadati > Pseudomonadota > Gammaproteobacteria > Enterobacterales > Enterobacteriaceae > Buttiauxella > Buttiauxella sp. S19-1. Next base: position 63,911 of record NZ_JAHWLU010000001.1, on the reverse strand, counting down.
TTCGAGCGCAGCCACTGCCCGGCATCATCAATGGTCAGGGTAAAACCGCGCTGGCGAATACGTCCGGCTAACTGGCTGAGTGCTTTTTGCTTTTCAGCGCTGATATCACCCAAAAAGGCCAGCGTCAGGTGCAGGTTTGCCGCAGCAACCGGGCGACCAGCATCTTCAGGAAACTGCGTGGCGCGCCACTGGATAATCTGTTTTTGTACCTCTGCAGGTAATTCGAGGGCAAAGAACAGACGGCGAGTTTCAGCCATTGTGGGTCTCTCGGTAATGGTGGATTCTCGGGTATAGATTCATGTGATGCTACACTAGCGAACTTTGCATCATACCCTTTTGGAGCCGTTTGTGTCGTCATTACCGGTTGCTGCCGTGCTGCCCGATATTCTTAGCGCATTGAAAAACGCGCCGCAGGTTTTACTGAGTGCGCCGACAGGTGCCGGTAAATCGACGTGGCTGCCGTTGCAGATTTTACAGCAGGCCAATTTAGGCGGTCGAATTCTGTTGCTGGAGCCACGCCGCCTGGCGGCACGGAACGTCGCACAGCGCCTTGCAGAATTATTAGGCGAAAAACCGGGTGAAACCGTCGGTTACCGAATGCGTGCCGAAACCTGCGTCGGGCCAAATACCCAACTCGAAGTGGTCACCGAGGGCATTCTGACACGCATGATCCAGCACGATCCTGAGCTGGAAGGCGTGACGCTGGTGATCCTCGATGAATTTCACGAACGCAGCCTGCAAGCCGACCTGGCGCTGGCATTATTACTTGATGTGCAGCAAGGGCTACGCGACGATCTCAAACTGCTGATTATGTCGGCAACGCTGGATAATTCGCGCCTCCAGCAGTGTTTGCCTGACGCGCCGGTTATCAGTTCTCAAGGGCGCGCATTTCCTGTGGAACGCCGTTACAGCCCGCTTTCCACAAACCTTCGTGTTGATGAAGCGGTGGCGATTGCCGTGGCGAATTTGCTGCGTGAAGAATCTGGATCGCTGCTGCTGTTTTTGCCGGGCGTGGGGGAAATCCAGCGAGTTGGGCAGCAACTGCAAGAGCGCGTGGCGAGTGACGTTCAGCTTTGCCCGTTATACGGCGCATTACCGTTGAGCGAACAGCGTAAAGCTATTTTACCGGCGGCAAACGGCATGCGCAAAGTGGTGCTGGCGACCAACATTGCCGAAACCAGTCTCACCATCGAAGGCATTCGCCTGGTGGTGGATACCGCGCAAGAACGGGTGGCGCGCTTTGATGTGCGCACTGGCTTAACGCGGCTTATCACACAGCGCATTAGCCAGGCGTCGATGATCCAACGCGCCGGGCGAGCGGGGCGTCTGGAGGCGGGGATCTGCCTGCATCTGACCAGCGCTGAACAGGCAGAACGCGCAGCTGCACAAAGCGAGCCGGAAATCCTGCAAAGCGACCTCTCCGGTTTGTTACTCGATTTGCTGCAATGGGGATGTCAGGACCCACAGCAACTGAGCTGGCTTGATACGCCGTCTGCTGTCAATCTTGCTGCTGCGCGAACATTGCTACGCCAGCTTAATGCGCTGGATGAACAACACCGGCTCACGCCCATTGGCCAAAAAATGGCGAATCTCGGTAACGATCCACGCCTCGCTGCGGTGTTGGTCAACGCCAAAACGCCTGATGAACAAGCTACGGCGGCACGTATTGTCGCGATTCTGGAAGAGCCGCCACGTGGCCAGGACAGTGATTTACGAAACGCGTTTAGCCGCCGCCAGGATAACTGGCAACAACGCAGCGCTCAGTTGCTCAAACGGCTTAATAGCCGTGGTGGAGAAGTGGATTTCGCTCTTGCCGCCCCGTTACTGGCGCAAGCTTTTCCCGACCGTATTGCTCGCCGTCGTGGTCAGGATGGTCGCTACCAGTTAGCCAACGGTATGGGGGCGATGCTTAATCAGGACGATCCTTTAACGCGTTATGAATGGCTGTTAGCACCGTTGTTATTGCAGGGAAGTAACACGCCTGATGCGCGAATCTTGCAGGCTATTCCGCTGGATATTGACGCACTGACTGCGCAATGCCCGATGTTGCTGACGCAAAGCGACTCCGTGGAATGGGACGAAACGCAAGGTACTTTAAAAGCGTTTCGCCGCAGCCAGATTGGCAAGCTAATTCTGAAAGTTCAGCCGCTGGCGAAACCTTCCGAAGACGAATTGCATCAAGCGATGCTCAATGGCATTCGCGAAAAAGGGCTGTCGGTATTGAACTGGTCAGCGCATGCGCAACAGTTTCGTTTGCGCCTGGCATGTGCGGCAAAATGGTTGCCGGAACTTGCCTGGCCTGATGTTTCGGACGATGCTTTGCTGCGTGATTTAGACAGCTGGTTATTACCTGAACTGCATGGTGTACACTCGCTGCGGGCATTAAAAAACATTGATGTCACACGTGCGTTACACAATTTGCTCGACTGGAACGCGCGTGCACGTCTGGATAGTGCGTTGCCAACTCATTACACTGTGCCGACTGGCAGCCAGATAGCCATTCGCTATGATGATGAAAACCCGCCAGTTCTTGCTGTTCGTATGCAGGAGATGTTTGGCGAAGCGCGGACGCCAGTAATTGCTGAAGGCCGTGTGCCACTGGTTCTGGAACTGCTCTCCCCGGCACAGCGGCCACTACAGATAACGCGTGATTTAACCGCTTTCTGGAACGGAGCCTACCGGGAAGTGCAAAAAGAGATGAAAGGACGTTATCCAAAACACGTCTGGCCGGATTCGCCAGCAGACGCGCAGCCCACGCGGCGCACTAAAAAGTACCAATAACTTTGAGAGATTTCCTCTTCCGACCAGAGCGGAAGAAAGGAGAATCAGGCGATGCGCCTTATTTTTGGTGGAGAAAGCAATGGCGGGGAATGACCGCGAACCGATTGGACGTAAAGGTAAACCTTCACGTCCTGTAAAAGAGAAAGTAAGCCGCCGTCGAGTCCGTGAAGAGGAATACGACGCGGATTACGATGATGATTATGATGACGAGGAGCCGATGCCGCCACGCAAAGGAAAAGGCAGCGGCAATGGCCGTCCGCCACGTAAAAAGCGCCGCTGGTTGTGGTTCTTAGTCAAACTGTTTGTTGTCTTTGTCGTGTTGTTCGTGATCTACGGCGTCTATCTTGACCAGAAGATCCGTGCCCGTATTGATGGCAAGGTCTGGCAACTGCCGGCAGCAGTGTATGGCCGTATGGTGAACCTTGAGCCAGACATGCCGTACAGCAAAAAAGAGATGGTCAACCTGCTGGAAGCCACGCAGTACCGTCAGGTGACGAAGATGACGCGTCCTGGTGAGTTTACAGTGCAGGGTAACAGCATCGAAATGATCCGCCGTCCGTTTGATTTCCCTGACAGTAAAGAAGGGCAGATCCGCGCACGTCTGGTGTTTGATAATGATCATCTGGAATCGATTCAGAACATGGATAGTAACCGCAGCTTCGGTTTCTTCCGTCTGGATCCACGTTTGATCACCATGTTGTCTTCACCGAACGGTGAGCAGCGTCTTTTCGTCCCACGCACCGGCTTCCCGGATTTGTTGGTTGATACGCTGATTGCTACCGAAGACCGCCATTTCTATGAACACGATGGCATCAGTTTGTACTCCATCGGTCGTGCGATGCTGGCGAACTTAACCGCGGGTCGCACCGTGCAGGGCGCAAGTACGCTGACGCAACAGTTGGTGAAAAACCTGTTCCTGTCGAGCGAGCGCTCTTACTGGCGTAAAGCGAACGAAGCGTACATGGCGCTGATCATGGACGCCCGTTACGGCAAAGATCGCATCCTTGAGCTGTATCTGAACGAGGTGTATCTCGGCCAGAGCGGCGATAACGAAATTCGCGGTTTCCCGCTGGCGAGCCTGTACTACTTTGGTCGTCCGGTTGAAGAGCTGAGCCTTGACCAGCAAGCGTTGCTGGTGGGGATGGTGAAAGGGGCGTCGATTTACAACCCGTGGCGTAACCCAAAACTGGCGCTGGAACGTCGTAACCTGGTGTTGCGCTTACTGCAAGAGCAGAAGGTGATCGACCAGGAACTTTACGACATGCTGAGCGCCCGTCCTCTGGGTGTGCAACCGCGCGGTGGCGTGATTTCGCCACAGCCTGCTTTTATGCAGATGGTGCGTAACGAGCTTCAGACTAAGCTTGGTGACAAAGTTAAAGACCTGTCTGGCGTGAAGATCTTCACCACGTTTGATTCCGTTTCCCAGGATGCGGCAGAGAAAGCGGTAAGCGAAGGGGTTCCGGTACTGCGTGCCTCTCGTAAGCTCAAAGATCTCGAAGCGGCTATGGTGATTGTTGACCGTTCGACCGGCGAAGTTCGTGCCATGGTCGGCGGGGCAGAAACGCAATTTGCCGGCTTTAACCGTGCGATGCAGGCTCGTCGTTCCATCGGTTCTCTGGCAAAACCAGCGACTTATCTGACGGCGTTAAGCCAGCCGGATTCGTACCGCCTGAATACCTGGATTACCGATGCGCCAATCGCGCTGAAACAGCCAAACGGACAAGTGTGGTCGCCGCAAAACGATGACCGTCGCTACAGTGAGAGCGGTAAGGTCATGTTAGTGGATGCGCTGACGCGTTCGATGAACGTGCCAACCGTAAATCTGGGGATGGCGTTGGGCTTGCCAGCCGTAACCGACACCTGGGTCAAACTCGGCGTGCCGCAGAACCAATTGCATCCGGTTCCGGCTATGTTGCTGGGCGCGCTGAACCTGACGCCAATCGAAGTAGCGCAGGCATTCCAGACCATCGCCAGCGGCGGTAACCGTGCAACGCTTTCTGCATTGCGTTCGGTGATTGCTGAAGACGGCACCGTGCTATATCAAAGCTTCCCGCAGGCGGAACAGGCAGTTCCTCCGCAGGCAGCCTACATGACGCTGTTTACCATGCAGCAGGTTATGGCTCGTGGTACCGGGCGTGCGTTGGGTGGCAAGTATCCGAACCTGCATCTGGCAGGGAAAACGGGTACCACCAACGATAATGTGGATACCTGGTTTGCCGGTATTGATGGCAAAGAAGTGGCGATTACTTGGGTAGGGCGTGACAACAACCAGCCGACCAAACTATATGGTGCGAGCGGGGCGATGTCGCTGTATCAACGTTATCTGGCTAACCAGACGCCAATTCCGCTGGTGCTGAACCCACCGGAAGACATTGTTGATATGGGTGTTGATAGCGCGGGTTACTTCCAGTGTGGTGGCGGTGGGGATCGCGTCCTTCCTGTCTGGACGACCAATCCGGATGGATTGTGCCAGCAAAGCCAGCAGGCCGAGCAGACCAATAATCCATTTAATCAGTCGCAGCAGCAGCAGCCTCAACAGCAGCCGCAGCAACAGCAGCAACAACCTCAGCAGCAGCCTGAATCCAGTGATGGTGTTGCCGGTTGGATTAAGGATATGTTCGGCGGGAATTAATTGCTGAACGTCCTTGTGTGCCACCTTTTAGAATAATAATCTAACGGGTGGCATATATTTTTCTTAATTATTTATTTCCTGTCTGCCTCTTGTGAAGAATGCTCTAATGTTTTGTTGAATGCTTAAAATTTCACAGTACAAGACAGGAAAGTCAGATGGACAGCAAAACATTTCAAAAAATAGTATTACCACATCTCACCGAAGCCATGCTTTTTACCCGTTCCAGGTTATCTCTAAAATCATCTAATAAGTTTTATCCAGATAAAAATATGATTGAAAAGTGGATGTTGACGAATCCGCAAAAATATCGGCTGCATACCCTTGGCGGGGACAAGATGCGCAGCGCGGCGGTTTCTGCACAGCGCAAACTCAAGCTATCTTCCAGGCAACTGTACCAAAAAGTTGAAAATGATTACCGCAATGGAGTGCAGAACGCAGGCAATTGTGGGGAAAATGCCCGAATCGCTTTTTGCTATCTCACCGATCGTATTAGCAAGCTTGAACGGAAGGTCGGGTGCCCAATCCTTATATTACAAATTTTCCTTCAACATCCCGTGGATCACTGTCTGGTATTAGTCGGCACACTACCTCGTCGCGGCAGTCGGAAATTAATTGAGAACACATTAATATGTGATCCATGGGCGAAAATCGTTTGCCCAATAGCGCATTACTCCCTCGAATGGAAAATGAAAATGAATAAATGGTCCAATCGTGGGCTTATGGGGAAATGTGTCGAAGGTACGTTTGACCCTTTTTACGATGAATGTTCTCGCGAGAGTATTCGCGTGGGTAAATTTATTATTTTTGAGCAAACCGCTGCTGGGAAAACACTCGCTTCAAAAAATAAACAGCATTATTCATTGATAGACAGAAGCGCGATTTCCTGAACCACTCGCATTAGCCATTCGGTCACGTTGCTGACAGCGTGATCGGGATGTGTCATTCATGCCTGGTTTTCTCTGTTTGTGAGTCCTTTTTCACTCCTTGCACTTTGTATGGTTATTTTTTATCCCCCTGGTCCCCCAGGGGGTGTGATCCGCTTGCCATGCACTTTCCGTTTCGTCTATTATTCTGCGGCATAATAATAATTCTCGTTTTCGTTATCATTCGTTACTTCATCAGAGATAATACAATGGCGCGCTTAAGAACTGGACAACCAGTCAATACCTCAATTCGCAAACTTGCATTCTTTGTTGCTGCCGCTGTAAGCGGTGTCAGTGCATCAAGTTTTGCAGCAGACAACACAACAGCTAAAGAAGATACCATCACCGTTTCCGCCAGTGTTGCTGACGAAAGCGCGTGGGGCCCGTCTCCAACGATTGCCGCTAAACGCACGGCAACCGCGACCAAAACTGATACGCCAATTGAAAAGACTCCACAGTCTATTTCGATTGTGACTCGTGAAGAGATGGATACTCACCAGCCAGCTTCCGTGAAAGAAGCGTTGGGCTACACGCCAGGTATCACCGTTTCTACCCGTGGTGCATCCGACACCTATGACGCGGTGAAAATTCGTGGTTTCGGTTCGGTTAACCAGAACAACTATTTAGATGGCCTGAAACTTCAGGGCGACTTCTATAACGAAGTGATCATCGACCCGTACATGCTTGAGCGCGTGGAATTAATGCGTGGCCCAACTTCCGTGCTGTACGGAAAAAGCAGTCCAGGCGGTATTATCACGATGGTAAGCAAGCGTCCAACCACTGAACCGCTGAAAGAAGTTCAGTTCAAGATGGGCACTGACAATCTGTGGCAAACCGGTTTCGACTTCAGTGATTCACTGGATGATGCAGGCGTTTATTCTTATCGTCTGACTGGTGTGGCGCGTTCTAACGACGACCAGCAACAATTCTCCAAACAGAAACGTTATGCGATTGCTCCGTCATTCACCTGGCGTCCTGACGATAAAACTAATTTCACGTTCTTAGCGAACCTGCAAGACACTCCAGAGACGGGTTATTACGGTTGGTTGCCGAAAGAAGGTACCGTTGAGCCGTTGCCAGATGGTTCTTATCTGCCGACTGATTTCAACGAAGGTGTTCCAAATAACACCTACTCGTTGTCCCATAAAATGGTCGGTTATACCTTTGACCATGAGTTCAACGACACTTTCACCGTGCGTCAGAACCTGCGTTATGTTGAGTCTAAAACCAATCAGAAAAGCGTTTACGGCACTGGCGTAGACTCTTCAGGTTATATGCTGACTCGCGGCACTGTTGTGGATAACGAAAAGCTGCACAACTTTGCTGTTGATACTCAAGTGCAAAGTAATTTTGCGACCGGTGACGTGGCACACACCTTGCTGACTGGTGTTGATTTCCAGCAGATGCGTAACGATGTGAACGCCACCTTCGGCAGCGCTCCGCCACTGGATTTGTATAACCCAGTGTACGAAAACTACGATTTTGGCGATGCAGACCCGTATCAGCAAAACAAACAGAAACAGACCGGCATCTACATTCAGGATCAAGCTGAGTGGAACAAGTTTGTTCTGACCGTCGGTGGCCGTTACGACTGGCTGAAACAGTCAACTCTCGCTTACCAGGCGAATAACTACACCGAGCGTGACGATAGCGAATTCACTGGCCGTGCGGGTCTGAACTACCTGTTCGATAACGGTGTGTCTCCGTACATCAGCTACAGCGAATCTTTCGAGCCAAACTCAGGTGCAGATTTCTACGGCAACACCTTCAAACCGTCTAAAGGCCGTCAGTACGAAGCGGGCGTGAAGTATGTGCCGAAGGATATGGCGGTGGTGATTACTGGTGCGATTTATCAGCTGACTAAGTCTGATAACCTGATGTCCGACCCAGATACTTCCCATGGTTTCTCCTCCATTCAGGGCGGTGAAATTCGTTCTCGCGGCGTAGAACTCGAAGCGAAAGCGGCGGTGAATGCCAACATCAACGTGACGGCTTCTTACACCTACACCGATGCGGAATACACCACTGACACCAACTACAAAGGCAACACGCCTGAGCAGGTGCCAGAGCACATGGCTTCACTGTGGGGTGATTATACCTTCAATGAAGGCTCGCTGACCGGTCTGACTATCGGTACCGGTGGTCGCTTCATCGGCTCCAGCTACGGCGACCCGGCTAACAGCTTCAAAGTGGGTAGTGCTGCGGTTCTGGATGCGGTGGTTAAATATGACCTCGGACGTTTCGGTATGAATGGTTCAAGCGTGGCGGTGAATGTGAACAACCTGCTTGATCGTGAATACGTTGCCAGCTGCTTCGCCACTTATGGCTGCTTCTGGGGCGCTGAGCGCCAGGTTGTTGCGACTGCTACATTCCGCTTCTAAGTGTATTCGGGCACGGTTCGCCGTGCCCATCAACAAAGTTGGCTACCATGCAGGACAAACACCTTCATCCCGATACCACGTTTAGCCTCTCAGACGTTACCTTTCGCGTACCCGGCCGCACGCTTCTTCACCCTCTCTCGATAACCTTTCCCGTTGGCAAAGTCACCGGCCTGATTGGGCACAATGGCTCGGGGAAATCGACATTGCTGAAAATGCTTGGCCGTCATCAAAAGCCTTCTGATGGGGAAATTCAGCTCAACAATCAACCGTTAGATAGCTGGAGCAGCAAGGAATTTGCGTGCAAAGTCGCGTATTTACCGCAGCAACTTCCGGCGGCAGAAGGGATGACGGTGCGTGAGTTGGTGGCGATTGGTCGTTATCCGTGGCATGGCGCGCTGGGGCGTTTCGGCGCGGCAGACCGTGAATTGGTTGAAGAGGCAATTACGCTGGTGGGGTTGAAACCTTTTGCGCATCGTCTGGTGGATAGTCTTTCTGGTGGCGAGCGCCAACGGGCGTGGATTGCTATGTTAGTGGCGCAGGACAGCCGCTGTTTGCTGCTTGATGAACCCACGTCGGCACTGGACATTGCCCATCAGGTTGACGTGCTGGCGCTTATCCATCGTCTGAGCCAGGAACGCGGTCTGACGGTGATTGCTGTGCTGCATGATATCAATATGGCCGCTCGCTATTGCGACCACCTGGTGGCACTGCGCGGTGGTGAAATGATTGCCCAGGGTAGCCCGGCTGACCTGATGCAAAGCGCAACGCTGGAGAAGATTTACGGAATTCCAATGGGCATTCTGCCTCATCCTGCGGGTGCCGCTCCGGTGAGCTTTGTTTACTGATGCCTGAACTAATCAATCCTTTGTTGAGTCGTCGTCAGTTGCTCACTGCTCTGGCACTCTCGCCGCTATTGCTCAAAATGGGTAATGCACAGGCGGCAACCATTGACCCTCAGCGTATTGTGGCGCTGGAGTGGTTGCCCGTAGAACTGATGCTGGCGCTGGGAATCAAGCCTTACGCCATGGCGGACATTAAAAATTACCAGGCGTGGGTCGGCGAACCGAAATTGCCGGATGGCATTATTGAAGTCGGCCTGCGCACTGAACCCAATCTTGAACTCCTGACACAGCTGAAACCTTCACTGATTCTCTATTCTGCAGGCTATGGCCCACAGCCTGAAAAAATGGCGCGTATCGCTCCGGGATTAGGTTTTAGCTTTAACGACGGTTCCGGAAAACCGCTGACCGTAGCGCGCCAGTCGCTGATTGAACTGGGCGAGAAACTGGGCATGCAGCAAGCGGCTCGTGACCACTTGCAGAAATTCGACCAATTTATTGAGCAGATGAAACCGCGCTTTGCCGCACGTGGTGAAAAACCTGTGTTGCTGATGACGTTATTAGATTCCCGCCATGCGCTGGTGCTCGGCAAAAACAGCCTGTTCCAGCAAGTGATGGACTTACTCGGTGTGAAAAATGCCTGGTCTGGGGAAACCAATTTCTGGGGCAGCGCGGTGGTGGGGCTTGAACGTCTCGCTGAAGTCAAAGACGCCGACGTTATCTGCTTTGATCACAATAACGACGCTGAAATGGAGCGTGTGATGGCGACACCATTATGGAAGGCGATGCCTTTTGTGCGCCAGCAGCGTTTCCAGCGAGTCCCGCCAGTCTGGCTTTACGGGGCGACACTCTCTGCGATGAGTTTCACCAACACGCTGGCTAAAGCGATAGGGAGCGACGCGTGAAACATCGTTATGCCTTGTTCCCGGCGATACTGTTATCGCTGCTGTTTGTGGTTGCCTGCGCGCTAACACTACACAACCTCAACGCACAACTGCCTGCTGCCCAGTGGAGTGCGGCCTGGTGGCAGCCCAACATTGATAACATCAACCAGATGTTATTCCACTACAGCTCGCTTCCACGCCTTGCTATCTCGCTGTTAGTGGGCGCGGGGCTGGGGTTAGTGGGCGTGCTTTTCCAGCAAGTGCTGCGAAATCCACTTGCCGAACCGACCACCCTGGGCGTGGCCAGTGGTGCACAGTTAGGTGTCACCGTTGCTACGTTGTGGGCGTTGCCGGGTGGGTTTGTTACCCAACAGTTCGCGGCATTAGTCGGGGCAGGCGTTGTTGGTTTGCTGGTGTTTGGTGTCGCCTGGGGCAAGCGGTTATCGCCGGTCACGCTGATCCTCGCCGGTCTGGTGCTGAGCCTGTACTGCGGCGCGGTAAATCAGCTATTAGCGATTTTCCATCACGACCAATTGCAGAACATGTTCCTGTGGAGCACCGGTTCGCTGAACCAGCAAGACTGGGACATCGTCAACGGCCTGTGGCCGCGCCTGGTGGGTGGTTTATTGCTGACATTGCTGTTGTTGCGCCCGCTAACCCTGATGGGGCTTGACGATGGTGTGGCGCGAAATCTTGGTCTGGCACTTTCGATGGTGCGCCTCGCCACACTAGTGCTGGCGATTGCCATCAGTGCGCTGCTGGTGAATGCGGTTGGGATTATTGGCTTTATCGGCCTGTTCGCGCCGTTGCTGGCGAAGATGCTCGGCGCGCGTCGCCTGGTGGCGCGTTTGTTCCTCGCTCCGCTTATTGGCGCGTTGATCTTGTGGTTGTCGGATCAGTCGGTTATCTGGCTGACGAGCGTGTGGCGTGAAATTTCGACCGGTACCGTGACCGCGCTGATTGGTGCACCGTTGCTGCTGTGGTTGCTGCCGCGCCTGCGTACCGTCGGCACGCCTGCGATGAATCAGGGCGACAACGTTCCGGCTGAACGCCAGCATTTGGGCTGGTGGGCGTTAATCGGCAGCGGGGTGTTAGCGCTGGTGATTGTCACTGCGCTGACGCTGGGGCGTGACGTACATGGCTGGAACTGGGTGAGCGGTTCGTTATTCCATGATTTGTTGCAGTGGCGTTGGCCGCGAGTATTAGCCGCGTTGACGGCAGGTATGATGTTGGCGGTTGCCGGTAGCGTTATCCAGCGCCTGACGGGTAATGCGATGGCCAGCCCGGAAGTGTTAGGTATCAGTTCCGGTGCCGCATTTGGCGTAGTGGTGATGCTGTTTATCGTGCCAGGCAATGCTTTCGGTTGGTTATTCCCTGCGGGGAGCCTGGGAGCGGCGGTCACATTACTGGTGATTATGGTCACTGCCAGCCGTGGCGGTTTTTCCCCGCAACGTATGTTGCTGGCCGGGATGGCGCTGAGCACCGCATTTACCATGTTGCTGATGTTACTGATGGCGAGTGGTGACCCGCGCATGGCTGGCATTCTAACCTGGATTTCTGGTTCAACCTATAACGTGACCGGCGATCAGGCGGTCAGAACGTTAATCCTGATGGTGATTTTGTTTGCCCTGACGCCGCTGTGCCGCCGTTGGTTGATGATTCTGCCGCTAGGTGGGGCAACCGCGCGTGCCATTGGTATGGCGTTGACACCATCACGCTTTGCGCTGTTATTACTAGCCGCCACGTTGACGGCAGCAGCAACCATGACCGTCGGCCCGCTGAGTTTTGTTGGCTTAATGGCACCGCATATCGCGCGCATGCTGGGATTCCGCCGTGCGATGCCGCAACTGATCATGTCGGCGTTGTTAGGTGGTATGTTGATGGTGGCAGCGGATTGGTGTGGAAGGATGATTCTGTTCCCCGATCAGGTTCCGGCGGGGTTGTTGGCGACCTTTATCGGCGCGCCTTATTTCGTTTATTTACTGCGTAAGCAGAGCCGTTGATAGGGTCTATAACGGCCCTGTCTGTATCAGCGATTGACGGACCTTGCGATACGCGTGTAGGTATGACGAACACCGCGGATAGCGATGCTGTAGGTGCGAATATTTTCGGGTATGGCTATCCCGGTGTAACCGGTATCTCCAATGTGGTGTAAGTCCGTTCCGGCCATTTTACTCATCAGTGCAATTTGACGTACCGTTTCAGCGTCTGCACCTTCTTGCGAGGTACCAATTGCGGTCATGGTCATCGCGCCCATTTGATGTGCCAGATCGATAAGCTTTTGCGCATACTCGAGCGTTATTCCTGGTACAGTTCCGGGGGCGGGCAACAAAATAATATCGGCACCTTTTTGGATGAATTTCTCTACATCGTCTGGCGTTATCAGCTTTTGAGAGCCAGAGGGTAAGATCCCCGCAGAGTGCATTTTTCCTGCTATCAGCACCATATCCTCACCTAATTCAGCACGTATTTCCTGCAAACTTTCAGCGATCGCTTCATTGCTGATGCCGTTGCCTGGGTTTCCCGTCAGCACAATAAATCCGACGCCCATTTCATGGAGACGGCGTGCATTAGCAGCGGTAGCAAAACGCCCCTGACGCATCATCCAAAGCTCTCCGTGTGTTGCAGAAAAACCCTTATCTACTGCTTCCAGATTAACGCCAATTATCCGCCCGGTTAGATGCTGCAATTTGCGGATGACATCCTCGGGCGGGGTATCGGCAGGCATTCCTGCAATTTTTGGATTTTCAATATCGAACAGGTTGAGCAATAAAAGATCTGCCCCTTGGCTGGCAGCGAGTTCAGCATTGGTGACCGAGGTCAGTAACGGTGCGACGGTGACAATGGTTTCACTCACCAGAATACGGCCTTCGCAGGCCCTGAGAGAAAACAGTAAATCGGTACGGGAAAGATCCATCAAATCTGAGGCATTACAATCCAGATATCTTTTATACATTTTAATTTCCTTCCAAGAGGTGAATTTTTATGACGACCTGGTTCTTATAATGAAGAGTTTATTTACGTTGCAAAATATCATGATTAAAAATGTGGCTGATATCACTACTCTTTAGCATTTGTAGCTAACAGATGAATGCTGCAGCCGCCTAGAATAGATATCAAAGTTAAATTTATTCCATCAATGAATTAAGTTAAACCTATCATTTAGGTCAATGATATTGGTTGGGATTTATATTAAGTGATGTATTAGAAGGGAACTCATGATTACTGCAACTGTAAAAAAATATATAAGCAATCCTTCCGCTAAATTAATTATTGTTAGCTACTCACCAACCGGGGGTGGGCATACTGCACGTTTACTCAATATTATTTCGATGGCGCTAGAAAAAAAATCAATCCCCGAAGATAGCATCGTTATGTTTCATGTCCCCTGTCCCTGGGAAGGTACGCCACGCTCCCCTTTAGTCGCAAATCTTGCAAAGACACTCATCAATCGCCAAATTAATGTCTGGATAGCTGAGTCAGATAAATCTATCTATGGATATCTGAATAAAGAGACGGGGGGATCAGATGATGCCAGCATTCTCCAGCATATCACGCGCTTTCCTCAACGCAATGTCACGCCCCAATCCGCCAGAAAGGATGATAGCCAGAAAACGATCACAGAACTTACGCAATGTGTTTCTTTCCAAACTGATGAAGATTGTAAGAATTTGCCCATTATTTCAGCAAAGAATCTGATGAATAGCATGGCGGCTACATTTGGGCGTGAAATTATGGCGGAGCGTTGTTATGTTTTGACTGATATGGACCCCTATTTGCAGAAAGCGGCACAGGCTGCGGGGGTTCCAGGGAAACGATGCCTGGATCAACAAAATCATGCAATTTTACTGAATCTTAATGATAGCCAGCTCAACATATTGCCTAAATATGCTCTGTTATCAAAAGTATTAGGTGGATACGGTGAGCAAATCTCGCATATTGATTTAGGTGGGCGTAATACGCTGGTGAGTATCAGTAATATTACTGAACGTCTTGGTATATTAAGTGGAACACCCAAATATATTGCCAGGCTAAAAATTGCTGATTTATTATTGTCACATGCGCTTCCTGCAGAAAAAATTAAAGAAAAATTAGCGGATGCTAATCGTCCCTTTTCTGGTGTGATGGCGGGTTCTTTAGTGCAGCATGGTGGCGATGCCCAAAATATTGTTTATGTTTATGCACATAAGAAAACAAATATAGTAGCACGTTGTGTCAATGAACGAATGTGTGCCAATGATCCCCTTTTTCAGAGCATAATATTCTTATTTTGCGGGCCGGGAGCTGCGGGTGATTTTAATGCCATGCATCTGGCTTATATTGCCGATGCTGATGGTATTACTACCGCTGGGGCGGGTACGATTGGCGAATTTGCCTATTTACGGAAACAGGCGGGATGTGGTTCACGCTTGTTGGTCTTACCTATTGAAGGTCACAACGAGCAAGAGAAGAATGCCGATGTGATTTCTGAAGACAACGAAATCAAAGCTTTTGTGGTACGTACACTTGCAACCGAACAGCTTTCTGATTCGCTTCTGCGTTTTGTTAGCGATCAGCCTAAAACGCGTGAAGCACCGTGCACCATGAACGAATTCATTACCGCAATTAGCGATCAAAATAGCTATGTGCGGCAGGCTTATGATCGGTTGTTTAACAATGATATCGCCATCAATTTCAAAAATATTGAGCAAGTTGAGCAGATTATGAATCGAAGCCCATTGCTGAAAGCCACACGTAAATATTTGAAACTCGTCTTCCAGGCACTTAATGCGACCGAGAAAGAAGCCAACAGCAGTATCCAGGTTATGTTACAGCAAGGCATGTCACATACTTTTAGCAATGTGAAAGAACTGAACAACACGCTACTAAGCTCTATGCGTCTGGCGCAAATGATTGGACTGAAGGAGGCAGAAGATGCGGATCGATTGCCGTTACTTAGCGAAGTAAGGAGGCACTTTTCAGCGCTGGCGGGAGGAGGTAAACCTTCAGTCAGTCAATCGACAAAACTTAAGGAAGAATTTGGTGAGTTTATGGTAACTGGGTTCTGATATTGCTGCATTGAAACTACGTGATAACCACTTTCGTAGGGCGATAGCTCGCCCTACGAACCTATTTTGCAATCAGCGTTACAGTTTTGCGAATGCCCGACGCGCAGCGTCGATAGTCTTCTGAATATCTTCTTTCGAATGGGCAACTGACATAAAGCCTGCTTCAAACGCAGACGGTGCCAGGTAAACACCTTCTTCCAGCATTAAGTGGAAGAACTTTTTAAAGCGTTCAACGTCACACGCCATCACATCCTGATAGCACGTTACGCTCTCGGCATCGGTGAAGAACAAACCAAACATCCCCCCAACATTATTCACCACCAGTGGGATATTTTCGGCAATCGCTGCATTCAACAAGCCATCAGCCAGCATTTCGGTCAGTTCGGTCAACGTCTGGTGAATGCCCGGTTGTGCGACTTCTGTCAGGCAAGCGTAGCCTGCAGCCATGGCAATTGGGTTACCGGAAAGTGTTCCCGCTTGATAAACCGGTCCGGTTGGTGCCAGCGCATCCATAATTTCACGACGGCCACCGAATGCTCCGACAGGCATGCCACCACCGATGATTTTGCCCAGACAGGTTAAGTCAGGCTCCACGCCGTAGTAAGACTGTGCGCCAGCCAGCGCGACACGGAAGCCAGTCATCACTTCATCGATAATAAACAGTGCGCCAAACTCATCGCACAACGCGCGCAGGCCTGGCAGGAAATCATCGTTTGGCGGAATGCAGTTCATGTTGCCGGCAACCGGCTCAACGATAATACAAGCGATGTCTTGCGGATATTGCTCGAACGCGGCGCGCACCGAGGCGAGATCGTTATAGGTACAGGTGAGGGTATGTTTGGCGAAATCAGCCGGAACGCCCGGTGAATTTGGCTGGCCAAGGGTCAGGGCGCCAGAACCGGCTTTCACCAGCAGGCAATCGGCGTGACCGTGATAGCAGCCTTCGAATTTGATGATTTTATCGCGCCCGGTGAAACCACGCGCCAGACGAATCGCGCTCATGGTGGCTTCTGTACCGGAGTTCACCATGCGAACCATGTCCATTGTTGGAACCAGTTCGGTGACCAGTTCCGCCATTTTTACTTCCATCTCCGTCGGCGCACCAAAGCTTAACCCACGCTCAACAGCTTCAATAACCGCGTTGCGAATCGCCGGATGGTTATGGCCGAGAACCATTGGCCCCCATGAACCTACGTAATCGATATAGGCTTTGCCGTCTGCGTCAAACAGGTAAGCCCCGTCAGCACGTTCGATAAACAACGGCACACCGCCGACGCCGGTGAAAGCACGAACTGGCGAGTTCACCCCACCCGGGATGACTTTACGTGCGGCAGCGTACAGGTTTTCAGACTTACTCATGGAGCGGCTCCTGGATTCGTATAAAGAATGGCAACGCACTATTCTAAGGGAAACCGCCGACGTTATGAAAGTATTGCCCAAACGCGTCGAGGGAGTAGAATGCCCGCTCGATTTGTATTACCAATAAATGATTAGCCTAATGAATCACTCCCAGCCCTCTTTTGAAGCACAACAGGTTGTGCGCTTACGCCGGGGCGACATGGTGCGTCGCCTGATTCGACAGGATAAAACCCCTGTCGCTATTCTTTTTATGGCCGCGATAGTAGGGACGTTAACCGGTTTAGTGGGGGTCGCGTTTGAAAAATCAGTGACCTGGATTCAACAAAATCGCCTGGCGATGCTGGCGCATGTGGCAGATTACAGCGTGATCGTCTGGCCACTGGCATTCATCAGTTCAATGCTTTTGGCGATGATCGGCTACTATCTGGTGCGTCGTTTTGCGCCGGAAGCAGGCGGTTCAGGCATCCCTGAAATTGAAGGTGCGCTTGAAGAGTTGCGCCCGGTTCGCTGGTGGCGTGTCATACCGGTGAAATTCATCGGCGGTATGGGGACGCTCGGCGCGGGCATGGTGCTGGGCCGCGAAGGGCCAACAGTACAACTTGGCGGGAATATCGGCCGTATGGTGCTGGATATTTTCCGTCTGCGCGGTGCTGAAGCTCGCCATTCACTGTTAGCCACCGGTGCGGCTGCTGGTTTATCCGCGGCGTTTAACGCTCCGCTGGCGGGCATTTTGTTCATCATCGAAGAGATGCGCCCGCAGTTCCGCTACAACCTCATTTCGATCAAAGCCGTGTTTATCGGCGTGATTATGTCGAGCGTCGTGTTCCGTATTTTTAACGGTGAAAATGCGGTTATTGAAGTCGAGAAACTTTCTAACGCGCCGGTTAACACACTGTGGCTTTATCTGGTGCTCGGCATGGTATTTGGCATTGTCGGCGTCATGTTTAATGCGATGGTGTTTCGCACTCAGGATATGTTCCAGCGTATTCATGGCGGCAACCTCAAAAAATGGGTGATCATCGGTGGCCTGTTGGGCGGTGTTTGCGGTGTGTTAGGTCTCATTCAGCCCGCAGCAGCCGGTGGCGGTTTTAACTTGATCCCTATTGCTGCGGCGGGTAACTACACCATCGGCATGCTGCTATTTATTTTTATTGCCCGGGTGATTACCACATTGTTGTGCTTCGCATCTGGTGCGCCGGGTGGGATCTTTGCGCCAATGTTGGCACTGGGCACATTGCTGGGTACGGCTTTCGGTGCCGCTAGTGTCGCCTGGTTCCCGGCCTATCATCTTGAAGTGGGAACATTTGCCATTGCTGGTATGGGCGCATTATTTGCGGCTTCCGTGCGTGCACCACTGACGGGAATTGTGCTGGTTCTGGAAATGACTGACAATTATCAGCTCATTCTGCCAATGATTATTACCTGCCTGGGCGCGACACTATTGGCACAATTCCTGGGTGGAAAACCGCTATACTCCTCGATCCTTGCGCGTACGCTTGCCAAACAAGACGCCGAAAAGCACAGCAAAGAGCAGCAAAACCCGGTCGGGGAGAATACTTGAACGATTTACTCGGGTATTAGATAATGGCGCTAAAGATCGGGTTATTCTTTGCCCGACTTCTTATTTCGTTGGGAGCAAAAAATGAGTGATGACGTAGCAGTGCTGCCGTTGCAGTTTACCGAAGCCGCAGCCAATAAAGTAAAAACCCTGATCGCGGATGAAGAAAACCCGAATCTGAAACTGCGCGTTTACATCACCGGTGGTGGTTGCAGCGGCTTCCAGTATGGTTTTACTTTTGATGACCAGATCAACGACGGCGATATGACTATCGAGAAGCAAGGCGTTGCACTGGTTGTTGACCCGATGAGCCTGCAATATCTGGTAGGTGGCGCGGTGGATTACACCGAAGGTCTGGAAGGTTCCCGCTTTGTGGTGACCAACCCGAACGCCAAGAGCACCTGCGGGTGTGGTTCATCTTTCAGCGTTTAAAGACATCGTTCTTTTGTAGGTCGGATAAGCGAAGCGCCATCCGACAAAAATGGTGGATGACGCTAACGCTTATCCACCCTACAAAACCTGTTTAGCTATCCGAAGCCGTGTTTTCTAACACGGCTTTTTTATGTCTAAATTACCGGTCATCCAGCGCAAACGTCGGCAGTTTTAAGTGCCAGCGAATGGCAGCCAGACGAATCCCTAGCGTGACCACCATGCCAATCATACTGGCCTGGTCTAGCGGGACGTGGAAGGTGTGATAGGCGGTGGCATGAACGATACCGCCTGCAATACAGGCTGTCGCGTAGATTTCGGTGCGCAGAATCATCGGGATTTCACGCGCTAAAACGTCACGAATGATCCCGCCACCAACGCCAGTGAGCACGCCCATGCAGATAGCAATCAGCGGGCTGGCGCCCGCCAGAAATGCTTTATTTACCCCAATCCCGACAAACACTGCAAGACCGACCGCATCCAGTACCGGTAAAATCCATTTTGGCAGGCGACGCGGCTGGCGTATTAACAGGATAGTGAGTAAACAGGTCACCATCGCGACTACTAAGTCGGTCGGGTCTTTAACCCAAAATACCGGGCCGTTATCCAGAGCCATATCGCGTATTGTCCCACCGCCCACAGCTGTCACTACGCCCAGCACCAGTACACCGAACGGGTCCATACGGAGTTTTCCAGCTAACAACACGCCGGATATGGCAAAGACGGCTGTGCCTATGATGTCCAGCCAATAGACAAGCATGTGAGATTACCCTCATTGTTCATTGTTATTCAGCTCCTTACAGAGCTGTTTTGCGGCGAGGATAATACGTGGGCTCGAGCGACTAAACCAGTCATCATTCACTGCGATAACCGGAATTTTTAACTGGGTATTCCAAAATTGTTCAACCGGAGGAATCTGGGTCTCATCGCCGGTAATAATAATAGCCTGGGGACGCCGACTAATCACTTGTTCGCGGCTCACCTGTGGCCAGGGAACCCGGCTGTCCGCAAAGATATTTTGCCCGCCACAGACTTCCAGAATTTCGTTCTGAATCGAACCTTTTCCTGAAGTAAATAACGGTTGCTGACCAAATTGCAGGAATACTTTTTTCTTCGGGTGTTGAGAGTACTGGGCTTTTAACTCAGCAAATTCTTTTGCCAGCCGATCTGCGGCGTCCTGGGCAGTTTGTGGTGTTGGGCTGAATTGGCCAAGTTGACGCAGTGCGGCAACCACACCTTCAACGGTTGTTGGATCAAGCCAAATGACTTTAATCCCCAGTGCCTGCATTTGATTGACTTGCCGTTCGGCATTACCGCCACGCCATGCCAGCACTACATCGGGTTTAAGTGCCACGATACGTTCGAGGTTCATCCCCTGCCAGTTAGAGACTTGCTCAAGTTTTTTGGCCGCATCCGGATAATTCGACCACGCGCTGACCGCCACAGGGGTAATTCCCGCAGCGTACGCCAGCTCAGTATTACTGGGCGACAATGAGATAACCCGCGGCGCTGCAATCAGCAACGCCGGGAGGCAACACAGCAGCGCGGTGAGCCCGCGCCAGATTTTTTTATTATGCACGAGCCAGTTTCTGTACCAGTTTTTCAACCATCAGCGTGGACTGCTTCGCCGCTACGGCAAGGAACTCGTCAAAGCTCAGGTGAGATTGTTGGTCGGCGACGTCGGAAATCGCGCGAACTACCACAAATGGTGTACCGAAATTATGGCAAACGTGCGCAACGGCGGTCGCTTCCATTTCAACGGCTACAGCCTGCGGGAAGTTATGTTGGATCTTTGCCAATGCCACAGAACCATTAATAAAGGCATCACCGCTGACCACCAGGCCACGTACTGCATTCAGGTTCAGCTCGGCAATGCACTCTTCAGCCGCAGCAATCAGTTTGGCGTCGGCGGCGAAACCTGCCGGGCAACCTGGCAATTGACCATATTCATAGCCGAAAGCGGTAACGTCTGCGTCGTGGTAACGTACTTCATCGGAAACCACGATATCGCCTACTTTGAGCGTGGATGCGAGACCACCCGCAGAGCCAGTGTTAATCACAACATCTGGTTTGCAATGCTCAAGCAGAAGCGTTGCGCCCATGGCTGCTGCCACTTTACCGATGCCTGATTTCAACAATGCGACTTCAACGCCGTCCAGTGTGCCGGTGTAGATTTCACACCCAGCCAGCGTCAGAGTTTGACGGTTTTCAATTTTGTCACGCAGCAACGTAACTTCTTCTTCCATTGCACCAATAATGCCTGCTTTCATAGTGATACTCGCTAAAGTAATAAATCAGTCGCATAGTCTACCATGACAAACCGCAGAGAAAACGGCGCAGGAGAGGGCATGAGTGAGATAGATTTCCGCAAGAAAATTAACTGGCACCGCCGTTTCCGCTCGCCAGAAGGGCAGAAAAGCGAGCATGAGATCCTGCGAATTTTTGAAAGCGATCGCGGGCGTATCGTGAATTCCCCGGCGATTCGCCGCTTGCAGCAGAAAACACAAGTCTTCCCCCTGGAGCGTAATGCTTCGGTGCGTACGCGTTTAACGCATTCAATGGAAGTGCAGCAGGTCGGGCGCTATATCGCCAAAGAAGTGTTGAGCCGCTTGAAAGAGCAGC
Organism: Buttiauxella sp. S19-1; assembly: GCF_022134725.1. NCBI lineage: Bacteria > Pseudomonadati > Pseudomonadota > Gammaproteobacteria > Enterobacterales > Enterobacteriaceae > Buttiauxella > Buttiauxella sp. S19-1. Next base: position 42,455 of record NZ_JAHWLU010000001.1, on the reverse strand, counting down.
AAGCGCTTGAGCGCTACGGGCTGCATGAACTGACCGGCCCGTTTGAAAGTATTGTCGAAATGGCCTGCCTGATGCACGACATCGGTAACCCGCCGTTTGGTCATTTTGGGGAATCGGCAATAAATGACTGGTTCCGCCAGCGTTTGTTTCCTGCTGATGCCGGGAGCCAGCCACGCAGCGATGATCGTTGCCGTGTGGCGACGTTGCGTCTGCACGAAGGCGAAGATCAACTGAACGGTTTGCGCCGTAAGGTCCGCCAGGATCTCTGCCAGTTTGAGGGCAATGCTCAGGGCATTCGTCTGGTACACAGTCTGCTGCGTATGAATCTGACCTGGGCGCAGGTTGGCTGCATCCTCAAATATACCCGTCCCGCCTGGTTTGTTGGTGAGCCTCCAGAAAGCCATGCCTATCTGATGAAGAAGCCGGGTTTTTATCTTTCCGAAGAATCGTACATTGTGCGTTTGCGTAGCGAACTTGAACTCGGTGAGTACAGCCGTTTTCCACTGACGTGGATAATGGAAGCGGCTGACGACATCTCTTATTGCGTGGCGGATCTCGAAGATGCCGTTGAGAAGCGCATTTTCAGTGTTGATCAACTTTACCAGCACTTATGTGACGCCTGGGGCGAGCATCGCGAGGGGGATCTTTTCGAACGCGTGGTGAATGAAGCCTGGGAGAAATCCCGCTCAAACCAGATGCGCCGCAGCACCGAAGATCAGTTCTTTATGTATCTGCGCGTCAACACGCTAAATCAATTGGTGCCGTATGCCGCCCAGCGTTTTATCGATAACCTGGCTGAGATCTTTCGTGGGGAGTTTAATCACGCGCTTCTTGAAGATGACAGCCCATTTGCGCGCCTGTTGGAGTTATATAAACAAGTGGCGTTCAAACACGTGTTTAGCCACCCGGAGGTTGAGCAGTTAGAGTTACAGGGTTATCGGGTAATAAGCGGCTTACTTGATATTTACAGTCCCTTACTCAATATATCCCTTGAGGATTTTGCTGAGTTGGTGGAAAAGGAAAGTTTACGCCGTTTGCCGATTGAGAGTCGGTTATTCCATAAATTATCGACAAAACATCGGCTTGCTTACATAGAGGCAGTCAATGATTTGACGCCGTCGGCCAGTGATTTTCCGGTATGGGAATATTACTACCGCTGCCGCCTGATTCAGGATTATATCAGTGGAATGACGGACTTATTCGCCTGGGATGAATATCGTCGTCTGATGGCTGTGGAGTAATGGAGTCGCTGAGTTTTGTAAAGACGGACAATAAACTTTTACGTTTTCCAGTGACTTATAGACGGAACTTAGCGTCGCATTAGTCACTCTATATTGGCCTACACAGCAATTTTGCGTGACTTATTAACTTTGGATCGAAATCAATGAAAAAAACAACTTTAGCAATGAGCGCGCTGGCTCTGAGTTTGGGTTTAGCGCTGAGCCCTGTATCTGCAATTGCAGCAGAAACCGCATCTTCCGCATCCGCAGCACAACCGCTTCCAAGCCTTGCGCCGATGCTGGAAAAAGTGATGCCTTCAGTGGTGAGCATCAATGTTGAAGGCAGCACTACCGTTAACACGCCACGCATGGGACGTAACTTCCAGCAATTCTTTGGTGATAACTCACCATTCTGCCAGGAAGGTTCACCGTTCCAGAGCTCTCCATTCTGCCAGGAAGGTGCGCCTGGGAACGGCGGCCAGGGTGGTGGACAGCAACAGAAATTTGCAGCCCTTGGTTCTGGTGTCATTATTGACGCAGCGAAAGGCTATGTCGTGACCAACAACCACGTTGTTGATAATGCAACAAAAATTCAGGTCTCACTGAGTGATGGTCGCAAGTTTGAGGCGAAAGTGGTGGGTAAAGATCCACGATCTGATATCGCACTATTGCAATTACAAGATCCGAAAAATCTGACTGCCATTAAAATGGCTGATTCAGACGCATTGCGCGTTGGTGATTACACCGTGGCAATTGGTAACCCATACGGCCTGGGTGAAACCGTGACTTCCGGTATTGTATCTGCACTGGGTCGTAGTGGTCTTAACATTGAAAACTATGAAAACTTTATCCAGACAGATGCTGCAATCAACCGGGGTAACTCGGGTGGCGCACTGGTTAACCTGAATGGCGAACTGATCGGGATTAACACTGCGATTCTGGCACCGGACGGCGGCAACATCGGTATCGGCTTTGCCATTCCAAGCAACATGGTGAAAAACTTGACTGCTCAGATGGTGGAGTTCGGCCAGGTTAAACGCGGCGAGCTGGGGATTATGGGTACCGAGCTGAACTCTGAGTTGGCGAAAGCGATGAAAGTCGACGCGCAGCGTGGCGCATTTGTCAGCCAGGTGATGCCAAACTCTTCTGCTGCAAAAGCGGGTATTAAAGCCGGTGATGTGGTGGTGTCAATGAACGGTAAAGCAATTACCAGCTTTGCCGCATTGCGTGCTGAAGTCGGTTCTATGCCGGTGGGTAGCAAACTGACTCTTGGCCTGCTGCGTGATGGCAAACCAGTATCGGTAGATCTGGAGTTGCAACAAAGTAGCCAGACTCAGGTTGACTCAGCAACCATCTTTACCGGTATTGAAGGTGCTGAAATGAGCAACCGCAGCGGTAAAGGCGAAAAAGGGGTTATCGTTAACAACGTTAAAGGGAATACCCCAGCGGCACGTATTGGCCTGAAAAAAGGTGACATCATCATTGGTGTGAACCAGCAGGCAGTGAACAACATTGCTGAATTGCGTAAAATTCTTGACGCTAAACCGTCAGTAATGGCGCTGAACATTCAGCGAGGTGATACCACTATCTACCTGCTGATGCAGTAATTGTCACTGAGATACACTCAAAACTATCAGGGCCGCGCTATGCGGCCCTTTTTTGTGAGCCTTTCCACAACTCCATACTCTTCCTTTGTGCTTTGTGCATTTGCACAATGCTGGGGCGATTCATCTCGCCTATGCTAGGCCATTAGCACGATTCAGGAGGAAGCATGGCTGGCTGGCATCTTGATACCAAAATGGCGCAGGACATTGTGGCGCGCACCATGACCATCATTGATACCAACATCAACGTGATGGATGCGCGTGGGCGGATTATTGGTAGCGGTGATAAAGAACGTATTGGTGAACTGCATGAAGGTGCGTTGCTTGTGCTCTCTCAGGGACGTGTTGTCGATATTGATGACGCAGTAGCCCGGCATCTTCACGGCGTGCGTCAGGGCATTAACCTGCCTTTGCGTATCGATGGTGAAATCGTTGGTGTAATTGGTTTGACGGGGGAACCGGGCTCGTTGCGTAAGTACGGCGAGTTGGTGTGTATGACAGCCGAGATGATGCTTGAACAATCTCGTTTGATGCACCTGCTGGCGCAAGACAGCCGTTTACGCGAAGAGTTGGTGATGAATTTGATCCAGGCGGAAGAGCATACGCCCGCGTTGAGTGAATGGGCGCAGCGTTTGGGGATTGACCTGAATCAGCCTCGAGTGGTTGCCGTGGTGGAAGTCGACAGCGGTCAGCTTGGCGTGGACAGTGCCATGGAAGAGTTGCAACAACTGCAAACTGCGCTGACGACACCTGAGAGAAATAACCTGATTGCTATTGTGTCGTTAACCGAAATGGTCGTGCTGAAACCGGCACTCAACCAGTTTGGCCGTTGGGATGCAGAAGATCATCGCAAACGCGTTGAACAGTTGATTAGCCGCATGAAAGAAAACGGTCAGCTGCGTTTTCGCGTTGCATTGGGCAACTATTTTACCGGCCCTGGCAGTATCGCACGTTCGTATCGTACCGCTCGCACCACCATGATAGTTGGTAAACAGCGTATGCCGGAAAGCCGTGGCTATTTTTATCAGGATTTGATGTTGCCGGTGCTGTTGGATAGTTTGCGTGGCGGTTGGCAGGCGAACGAACTGGCTCGTCCGTTGGCTCGTCTGAAATCAATGGATAACAATGGATTATTACGCCGCACGCTTAGCGCATGGTTTCGTCATAATGTGCAGCCGCTGGCGACATCTAAAGCGTTGTTTATTCATCGTAATACGCTTGAATATCGGTTAAATCGCATCTCCGAATTAACGGGTTTGGACTTAGGGAATTTTGACGACCGGTTGTTGCTGTATGTGGCGTTGCAACTGGACGAACAGAGATGAAATAGAGTGGATGACGTTGTGTCATCCACTCGTGGCATACGCAGGACTTTATTTACCGCGGGTTAGCTTATCGAGATCGGATTCAATTTCACTGATCTTATGAGCAACCACAGACTCCAGATGGCGGAGATCGTCGAGAATTTTGCGTTTCAGATCGACTTCTGTGCGATCGCGCTGACACAGTTGATCCAGTTCATCAATCACATAACGCAAGTTCGGGCTGATTTCCTGTACTTCTTTGTAGCCCTGGCCAACGCCATCGGCAACGACAGTTTTACGCTGACGTGGGTATTTAAACTTCACGCTTTTAGCAAAAAACTCGCCTTTATCCTTCTGGAAATAGATTTTCAGGATATCGTTGTTGGCTTCCTGCCGGAGGCTATAACGATCGATTTCATCAGGATTGGTAATACCCAGACTTTTCAAGTTATCGTACATAGTGTTACCTTTTCGATATCATTAACCTATAGATAATCAACGGAAAATTCCCTTTCCGCCAGTCCCGGATGCAAAAAAGGCGAGTCGCCCCGCCTTTTGAACATTTATATTTAGTCGATAGTGCGAAGCAGTTCGTTGATGCCCACTTTACCGCGGGTTTTGGCGTCTACTTTTTTCACGATAACCGCGCAGTACAAGCTGTACTTACCATCTTTGGATGGCAGGTTACCGGAAACAACTACGGAGCCTGCTGGTACGCGGCCATAATGCACTTCACCCGTTTCACGGTCATAAATACGCGTGCTTTGACCGATGTAAACGCCCATGGAAATGACAGAACCTTCTTCAACGATAACGCCTTCCACAACTTCTGAACGCGCGCCGATAAAGCAGTTATCTTCGATAATGGTTGGGTTAGCCTGCAGTGGTTCCAGAACACCACCAATTCCCACGCCACCAGACAGGTGTACGTTTTTACCAATCTGCGCGCAAGAACCTACGGTCGCCCAGGTATCAACCATCGAGCCTTCATCAACGTATGCGCCGATGTTGACGTAAGAAGGCATCAGAACGGTATTGCGCGCGATGAATGCGCCCTGGCGTACTGCCGCTGGTGGCACAACGCGGAAACCTTCTTTCTGGAAGCGTGCTTCGTCATAGTTGGCGAATTTCATCGGCACTTTGTCGAAGTAGCGGCTTTCTGCGCCATCAATAACCTGGTTGTCATTGATACGGAAAGAGAGCAGAACGGCTTTTTTGAGCCACTGGTGGGTAACCCACTGGCCATCAATTTTTTCGGCAACGCGCAGCGCACCGCTGTCGAGCAGGGAGATGACCTGGTTTACCGCTTCACGAGTCACGGTATCTGCATTTGCCGGAGTGATTTCGGCGCGGCGCTCGAAAGCGGTTTCAATGATATTTTGTAGCTGCTGCATTAAAATTTTCCTGATCGTAGCTGAATTAAAAAAGACTGTTATTTATCGTTGGGATTAAGGGCCGCTGTCAACCGTTGCTGTACTTCCTGTTGTAACTCATCATTAAGAGCACGCCGGTCGGCAGTGGCTATTATAAATAAATCTTCTACTCGCTCACCAATTGTCGTGATTCTTGCACCATAAAGCGAGATCCCGAGATCGGCAAATACTTCCCCTACCCTTGCCAACAAACCCGGCTGATCTAAAGCAATCAGCTCGAGGAATGTGCGTCTGTCGGTGTGTGTCGGCAGGAAATTCACCTCAGTATCGACAGTAAAATGGCGCAGTTTTGCCGACTGGCGCCGGGGTTGTGGTGGCTGCCAGCTGGCTTGCGTGATGGCTTGTTCCAGGCTGTGGCAAATAAGCTCGTGCCTGTCGGCGGAAAGCGGGCTGCCGTCTGGCTCCAGAACGATAAAGGTATCCATCGCCATTCCGTCGCGGGTGGTAAAGATTTGCGCGTCGTGAACACTAAGGTTACGCCGGTCTAACTCCGCGCAAACCGCAGCAAACAGGTGAGGGCGGTCAGGGCTCCAGATGAAAATTTCGGTGCCACCGCGAGTTGCCTGCGGGCTGAGTAAAATCATCGGCTTGCTGAGATCGTGTTTCAGTAAATGGCGGGCATGCCAGGCAATTTGGTTTGGTGTATGGCGGACGAAATAGTTTGCCCGGCAACGGCGCCAGATATTATGCAGCGCTTCTTCGTTGATATTGTCCATACGCAACAATGCCAGCGCCTGTAATTGATGATGGCGCACACGTTCGCGCATATCCGGGCTGTTCTGCATCCCGCGGCGTAGCTGTTTTTCGGTTGCGAAGTACAGTTCACGTAGCAAGCTTTGTTTCCAGCTGTTCCACAAAGTTTCGTTAGTCGCGCAAATATCGGCAACGGTCAGGCAAACCAAATAGCGCAGGCGGTTTTCAGTCTGTACCTCTTCAGCGAACTGCTTAATCACTTCTGGATCCTGAATATCGCGGCGTTGTGCCGTTACCGACATCAGCAAATGCTGGCGTACCAGCCATGCGACTAACTGTGTTTCACGCGAGTTCAGCCCGTGAAGTTCCGCAAATTTTACAATGTCCTGTGCGCCGAGGACCGAGTGATCTCCGCCACGGCCTTTGGCGATATCGTGGAACAGGGCTGCGATCAGAATAAGTTCCGGATGCGCCAGGCGTGGCCACAGATCCACACATAAAGGATGTTTCGAGCGAGTCTCTTCTTTGGCGAAACTCTCCAGTTTTAGCAGCACACGAATAGTATGTTCATCAACGGTATAAGCGTGGAATAGGTCAAACTGCATCTGGCCGACGATATGCGACCACTGTGGCATATAAGCCCATAACACGCTGTGGCGGTGCATCGGTAATAATGCACGGCTAACGGCACCAGGGTGGCGCAGGATAACCAGAAACAGTTCACGCGCCTCAGGAATGTAGCAAAGAGGCTGTTTGAGATGGCGACGTGCATGACGTAAATGGCGCAGGGTAGTCGAATAAATTCCGGTGATGTCTCGATTGCGTACCATCGTGTAAAACATGCGCAGAATGGCCTGTGGCTCGCGCATAAACAGTGTTTCGTCACGCAGATCAATCAGTGTTCCGCGCAGCTGGAAGTCATCATCAAGCGGGCGAGGTTTTTCGCTGGCATCCAGGGCAAGAATCGCTTCGTCAAAAAGCTGCAATAGCATCTGGTTAAGCTCACCCACACGTCGGGTCACGCGATAAAAATCTTTCATCATGCGCTCGACTGGCTCATTACCTTCACCGGTGTAATTCAGGCGTTGGGCGACGCTGAGCTGGCGGTCGAACAATAAGCGGTTGTCGTAGCGATTCACTTCAAGATGCAGTGCAAAACGGATGCGCCATAACAGGTGCTGACATTCGTCGAGTTCATTTCGTTCCGCTTCGGTTAAAAAGCCAAAGCCGACCATTTCACTTAATGACGTTGCGCCAAAGTGGCGACGGGCAACCCATTGCAGGGTATGGATGTCGCGCAGGCCACCGGGGCTACTTTTGATATCTGGCTCGAGGTTATAACTGGTACCGTGATAACGTTGATGACGTTCGTTTTGCTCGTCAATTTTGGCGGCAAAGAATTTCGCCGATGGCCAAAAACCATCGCTAAAAATGTGTTTTTGAAGTTCGAGAAACAGAGCGACATCGCCAATCAGCAAGCGCGATTCAATCAAGTTAGTGGCGACGGTTAAATCTGACAAACCTTCGAGTAAACACTCTTCAAGCGTACGCACGCTGTGGCCGACTTCCAGTTTCACATCCCACAATAGCGTTAGCAGCTCGCCGATTTTCTGGGCTTGAGATTCGGTCAGACGCTTACGGCTGAGAATCAGTAAGTCAATGTCGGAAAGAGGATGTAGCTCCCCGCGTCCGTATCCCCCAACCGCGACCAGAGCCGTTTCGGCAACATCGCCAAAGTCATATTTCAGCCACAACCGCTGTAGCAGTTGATCGATAAATTCGGTGCGGGCATCCATTAACTTTTCGGCTGAAATCCCGTCATCAAAAGCGCGCCCCAGCCATTGCTGGAAGAGGTCGATTCGGGCTTTTATCTGGCTGCATTCAAGCTCTGCATCTGGCCAACTGACGGGGTATTCAGGTTGCCCGGAAATCTCAGGAAGCACTGTGGTCGCGTACTGCTCGGGTAAACTCTGGGTCATGTCGCCATCCATAAAAAAAGCCGGCATAAGCCGGCTTCGATCGCTGACTTTCGTCAGGCGAATCACTCGTTATGCGAAATCACACTTGGGATGGTGTCATCTTTACGCAAAGTGAGAATTTCGCAGCCGTTATCTGTCACCACAATAGTATGCTCGTATTGTGCAGACAAGCTGCGATCTTTGGTTTTCACCGTCCAACCGTCTTTCATGGTGCGAATGCGGTAATCACCGGAGTTCACCATCGGCTCGATGGTGAACGTCATACCCGGTTGCAGTACTACGCCGCCGTCGTCAGCATCATAATGCAGCACTTGTGGTTCTTCGTGGAATACGCGACCAATACCGTGTCCACAGTATTCACGTACTACAGAAAAACCTTCTGCTTCAACGAACTTCTGAATTGCCGCACCGAGGGTACGCAGGCGAATGCCTGGTTTTACCATGCGCAGAGACAAATACAGGCTTTCTTGCGTGATACGACACAGACGCTCACCAAGGATGGTTGGTTTGCCCACGAGGAACATTTTTGAGGTATCGCCGTGGTATTCATCTTTGATGACAGTGACGTCGATGTTGACGATGTCGCCATCTTTCAAAATTTTAGTGTCATCAGGGATACCGTGGCATACCACTTCGTTGATGGAGATGCACACGGATTTTGGGAAGCCGTGGTAACCCAAACACGCTGAAATAGCCTGTTGGTTGTTAACGATGTAATCGTTGCAAATACGATCCAACTCACCAGTGCTAACACCAGGCCGCACGTGAGGTTCAATCATTTCCAGCACTTCAGCGGCAAGCCTGCCCGCAACGCGCATTTTTGCAATTTCTTCAGGGGTTTTAATTGAGATAGCCATTAATTCGATCCGCAGGTGTCGTCAATATCGACAATAATTGAGCAAGTGTATAGCAATGTTATCAGGGCAGGCGATCGGTGCCAAATTGAGAATCCTTGCGCGCACTATCTGCCAACAACTATTGGAGTCCTGGTGCGTTTTATGGTATAAAGCGCGCCGGACTTGTATTTCGATTTTTCGGATACAGCCAACACTCTCACTTTGTGTAAATAACACACACGTATCGACACATATTCCGGGGTGCCCTTTGGGGTCGGTAATATGGGATACGTGGAGGCTTAACCCCAATCACTATATAGAGGTTTTAATCATGGCAACTGTTTCCATGCGCGACATGCTCAAGGCTGGTGTTCACTTCGGTCACCAAACCCGTTACTGGAACCCGAAAATGAAGCCTTTCATCTTCGGCGCTCGTAACAAAGTTCACATCATCAACCTTGAAAAAACTGTACCTATGTTCAACGAAGCTTTGGCTGAACTGAGCAAGATTTCTTCTCGTAAAGGCAAAATCCTTTTCGTTGGTACTAAGCGCGCAGCAAGCGAACCAGTAAAAGAAGCTGCTCTGAGCTGCGATCAGTTCTTCGTGAACCATCGCTGGTTGGGCGGTATGCTGACTAACTGGAAAACCGTTCGTCAGTCCATCAAACGTCTGAAAGACCTGGAAATCCAGTCTCAGGACGGTACCTTCGACAAACTGACCAAGAAAGAAGCGCTGATGCGTACCCGTGAGCTGATTAAGTTAGAAAACAGCCTCGGCGGTATCAAAGACATGGGCGGCTTGCCGGATGCACTGTTTGTAATCGACGCCGATCACGAACACATTGCAATCAAAGAAGCGAATAACCTGGGTATCCCAGTATTCTCTATCGTTGATACTAACTCTGATCCAGATGGCGTTGATTTCGTTATCCCTGGTAACGACGATGCAATCCGTGCTGTAACCCTGTACCTGGGTGCTGTAGCTGCTACCGTTCGTGAAGGCCGTTCTCAGGATCTGGCTTCTCAGGCAGAAGAAAGCTTCGTAGAAGCTGAATAATAAGGTTCGCTCTTATTTGAGCTCTTATTAACCAGGTATACCCTTTAGATTTCGAGTTGCAGGTAGACGGCAAACTCAAGAATCCCCAGGAGCTTACTTAGGTAAGTGACTGGGTGAGTGAGTGCAGCCAACGCCCCTGTGGCTTGAAAGATTATGGGTATATTGAATAGTTTGGTTAGGGGGCCTGCACAGGCCCCCTTTTTATTTTGAGCCAGGGTTCGTCTGTTCCGTGGACCAGGGCTTATCTCTCTCTACGAGATAACCGAGGATTTTAGAATGGCTGATATTACTGCTGCTCTGGTAAAAGAACTGCGTGAGCGTACTGGCGCAGGCATGATGGATTGCAAAAAGTCACTGACTGAAGCTAATGGCGACATTGAGCTGGCAATCGAAAACATGCGTAAGTCTGGTGCGATCAAAGCGGCTAAGAAAGCAGGCAACGTTGCTGCTGACGGCGTGATCAAAACTAAGATTGCTGACGGCTATGCTGTGATTCTGGAAGTTAACTGCCAGACTGACTTCGTTGCTAAAGATGGTGGTTTCCAGGCATTTGCTGACAAAGTGCTGGACGCTGCTGCTGCAGGCAAAGTAACTGACATCGAAGTGCTGAAAGCACAATTCGAAGAAGAGCGTGTTGCACTGGTTGCTAAAATCGGTGAGAACATCAACGTTCGTCGTGTTGCTGTTCTGGAAGGCGACGTTCTGGGTAGCTACCTGCACGGTGCTCGCATCGGTGTTGTTGTTGCAGCTAAAGGCGCTGACGAAGAACTGGTTAAGCAAATTGCTATGCACGTTGCTGCAAGCAAGCCAGAATTCGTTAAGCCAGAAGATGTGTCTGCTGACGTGGTTGAGAAAGAGTACCAGGTTCAGCTGGACATCGCTATGCAGTCTGGTAAGCCGAAAGAAATCGCAGAGAAAATGGTTGAAGGCCGCATGAAGAAATTCACCGGCGAAGTTTCTCTGACTGGTCAGCCTTTCGTAATCGACCCAAGCAAAACTGTTGCTCAGTTGCTGAAAGAGCACAATGCTGACGTGACTGGCTTCATCCGCTTTGAAGTGGGCGAAGGCATCCAGAAAGTTGAGACTGACTTCGCAGCAGAAGTTGCTGCAATGTCTAAGCAGTCTTAATTTTTAAAGGAGCCGCCAATTGGCGGCTCCTTTATATCTGCCTTTAAAAATCAGTCTGCTCTGATACAGATCTTACTGATATGCGACATTATGTCGCCTGAATTTACCATCCCCATTCGTTGACTGTTCCCAGGAAAGAATCATGGCTACCAATGCAAAACCTGTCTACAAACGCATTCTGCTCAAGCTAAGCGGCGAAGCGCTGCAAGGTACCGAAGGCTTCGGTATTGATGCAAGCATCCTTGATCGTATGGCTCAGGAAATTAAAGAGCTGGTTGAATTGGGCATTCAGGTCGGGGTGGTGATTGGTGGTGGCAACTTATTCCGCGGTGCGGGCCTGGCAAAAGCCGGTATGAACCGTGTTGTGGGCGACCACATGGGCATGTTGGCCACCGTCATGAACGGCCTGGCAATGCGTGATGCGCTTCATCGCGCCTATGTGAACGCCCGCTTGATGTCCGCTATTCCATTGAATGGCGTGTGTGATAACTACAGCTGGGCAGAAGCCATCAGCCTGCTGCGTAATAACCGCGTAGTTATCCTGGCTGCCGGTACTGGCAACCCGTTCTTTACCACTGACTCTGCAGCGTGTTTACGCGGTATTGAAATTGAAGCTGACGTCGTATTGAAAGCGACAAAAGTTGATGGCGTGTTTACCGCAGATCCGGTTCAAGATCCTACCGCTACGCTTTGTGAGCAATTGACCTATACCGAAGTACTGGAAAAAGAACTGAAAGTGATGGACCTGGCGGCGTTTACCCTCGCACGCGATCACAAAATCCCGATTCGTGTTTTCAACATGAACAAACCTGGTGCGCTTCGCCGTGTTGTGATGGGCGAAAAAGAAGGCACTTTAATCACTGAATAATTTCAGTCGATGATAAATCAGGGTAAGATTCGATTTCACTTACTCTGATTAATTGAGTAGCAGGCAACCCCAACGGGCGCCATGAATAAACAGGGCTATACTTAGCTCGCAGCGTCTGCATCGCAGCGTGAAGTGTGGTCTGCCCTAAACCAGTTTTCAAGGATTCGTAACGTGATAAGTGATATCAGAAAAGATGCCGAAGTGCGTATGGAAAAATGCGTAGAAGCATTCAAAACTCAAATCAGTAAAATCCGCACCGGTCGCGCCTCTCCATCTCTGCTGGACGGTATCATTGTGGAGTATTACGGAACACCAACTCCACTGCGCCAACTGGCAAGTGTAACGGTTGAAGATTCTCGTACACTGAAGATCAACGTGTTTGACCGCTCCCTGAGCCAGGCCGTTGAGAAAGCGATCATGACTTCCGACCTCGGTCTGAACCCAAGCTCTGCCGGTACCGACATTCGTGTTCCACTACCAGCACTGACTGAAGAACGTCGTAAAGACCTGATCAAAATTGTACGTGGCGAAGCTGAAGGCGCGCGCGTTGCGGTTCGTAACGTTCGCCGTGATGCTAACGACAAAGTTAAAGCGCTGCTGAAAGATAAAGAAATCAGTGAAGATGACGATCGTCGTTCACAGGATGACGTTCAGAAAATGACTGATGCTGCTATCAAAAAAGTAGATGCTGCGCTTGCTGAGAAAGAAGCTGAGTTGATGCAGTTCTAATCCGTTGAGATGACGGATCAAACGCCGTATACAGGCTGTGGCTAACGTTGCAGTCATTGTTTACGGCGTTTTGTTTTTCACGCGAAAGTGTCGGCAATCTCTCTGTGTCGCGGCAAACTATTATTAATTCTAAAATTCCAGAGCGTCTTATGAAGCAACTGACCATTCTTGGCTCTACCGGGTCTATCGGTACCAGTACCCTTAGCGTTGTTCGTCATAATCCTGAGAAGTTTTCCGTCACGGCATTAGTTGCCGGGAAAAATGTCGCGCGTATGGCCGAGCAGTGCCTGGAGTTCCAGCCAAAATGGGCAGTGATGGATGATGAGAAGTCTGCCGGTGAGTTACGTCGCCTGTTAAAAGAGCATGGGAGTCGCACCGAAGTCCTGGCAGGGCAGCAAGCGGCTTGCGAAATGGCCGCGCTGGATGAAGTTAATCAGGTTATGGCCGCGATTGTTGGTGCTGCGGGGCTGTTACCAACACTTGCAGCTATCGCTGCAGGCAAGCAAGTTTTACTGGCAAACAAAGAGTCGTTAGTGACTTGTGGTCGTCTATTTATGGACGCCGTTCAACGCAGTAAAGCCCAGTTGCTACCTATCGACAGTGAACACAACGCAATTTTTCAGAGTTTACCGGAACCAATCCAGCAAAACCTCGGGTACGCTGAACTTGAGAGTAATGGCGTTTCGTCCATTATTCTTACTGGGTCAGGTGGCCCGTTCCGTGAGACGCCTTTAGGCGACTTGGCTGCAATGACGCCAGACCAGGCTTGTAGCCATCCGAACTGGTCGATGGGACGTAAAATCTCTGTCGATTCAGCCACCATGATGAATAAAGGTCTCGAATATATTGAAGCTCGCTGGCTATTCAATGCAACAGCGAAGCAAATGGAAGTCCTGATACATCCGCAGTCGGTTATCCATTCGATGGTTCGCTATCGCGATGGCAGTGTATTGGCACAATTGGGCGCGCCAGATATGCGCACACCAATCGCACATGCAATGGCGTTCCCGGAGCGTGTTATATCCGGTGTTGAGCCGCTCGATTTTTGTAAAATTGGCACTTTCACCTTCATGGAACCAGACTATCACCGCTATCCTTGTCTGAAATTGGCGATGGACGCGTTTGAGCAGGGGCAGGCCGCAACGACAGTACTAAATGCGGCTAATGAAGTGGTTGTTGAAGCCTTCTTACGCGAACAACTGCGATTCACCGAGATTGCAGCCCTGAATCGGGCCGTGTTGGAAAGTGTTGATTTGACGGAACCGAAGAGCGTTGAAGATGTGATTACTGTGGACGCAAAAGCGCGTGAAGTTGCCCGAAATTTGGTGACACGTATCGCTTCCCGATGATTATTCATCCGGCTGATGTGCCTCCATTTGTTAGCTCTGTGCTTCAGTGATATAGTCTGCGCCATCTTTCAGTCGATAATTATTGACTGAAAGATAGGTAAGCCGTGTTATAGCACGGCTTTTTTATGTAAAAGCTGAAATCATTCTGAGTACCGCTTAATCCTTATCTGGGAATAATTACGTCTTATGTTGTCTGCAAACCAACAATTAAGCGAATCACAATCTGACCATGGCGCACGTCATGTTGCCATCATTATGGACGGTAATGGACGTTGGGCTAAACGACAGGGGAAGATGAGGATTTCCGGCCATAAAGCGGGTGCGAAATCAGTACGGCGGGCTGTGAGTTTTGCAGCAAACAACGGTATTGATGCGCTAACACTTTATGCCTTCAGTAGTGAAAACTGGAATCGCCCTGCTCAAGAAGTCAGCGCGTTGATGGAATTGTTCGTGTGGGCTTTAGACAGTGAAGTCAAAAGTTTACATCGACACAATGTTCGTCTGCGGATTATTGGTGATACCAGTCGATTCAATGCTCGCCTGCAAGAACGTATTAACAAAGCCGAAGCCCTCACCAGTGCCAATACCGGTTTAACTCTCAACATTGCCGCGAATTATGGCGGACGTTGGGATATTATTCAGGGAGTGCGGCATCTTGCCGAACAGGTACAGGAAGGCTTATTGCGCCCAGACCAGATTGATGAAGAGATGCTGAGTCAGCAAATCTGCATGAATGAACTGGCTCCCGTAGATTTAGTAATTAGGACAGGGGGAGAGCATCGTATCAGTAACTTTCTGATTTGGCAGATTGCCTATGCAGAACTTTATTTCACTGATGTTCTTTGGCCTGATTTCGATGAACAAGACTTTGAAGGTGCACTACATGCTTTTGCAAATCGAGAGCGTCGTTTTGGCGGCACGGCACCTGGTAGTGAGTAAGCCTGTTGGGGGTCACCTTTGCTGAAGTATCGCCTGCTTTCTGCGTTTATTTTAATCCCGGTGGTTATAGCCGCGCTATTTTGGCTCCCACCCGTAGGATTTGCTATTACCACTCTGGTGGTCTGCATGCTCGCCGCCTGGGAATGGGGGCAACTGGCAGGCTTTAAAGCACGCTCTCAACGAGTATGGCTTGCTGTGCTGTGCGGCCTGTTATTGGCGCTGATGTTGTTTGCATTGCCCGAATACCAGCGTACGGTCCATATTCCGCTCATTGAGGCGTCACTTTGGGCATCGCTTGCCTGGTGGTTTGCGGCACTGCTACTGGTGTTGTTCTATCCGGGCTCTGCATCCATTTGGCGTAATTCAAAAACACTGCGTTTGGTATTTGGTGTGCTGACGATCGTGCCGTTTTTCTGGGGCATGATTGTACTGCGTAACTGGCATTACGATATCAACCACTACACCGGTTCAATCTGGCTGTTGTATGTAATGGTACTGGTCTGGGGCGCGGACTCCGGAGCGTATATGTTTGGCAAAATGTTTGGCAAACATAAACTAGCTCCGAAAGTATCGCCTGGCAAAACATGGCAGGGCTTCTTCGGTGGCTTGTTCACTTCTGCGATTATCTCAGTGCTGTTCGGCATGTGGGCGAACCTGGATGTGTCACCGGCTATCCTGTTGACCTGTTCGGTCGTTGCGGCTCTGGCTTCAGTTCTTGGTGACTTAACCGAAAGCATGTTTAAGCGCGAAGCTGGGATTAAAGATAGCGGTCACCTGATCCCCGGTCATGGTGGTATCCTTGACCGCATTGATAGCCTTACAGCAGCAGTACCGGTATTTGCCTGTCTGTTATTGCTGGTATTCAGGACGATTTAACGGAAGGTTATATGTTGAGCTTACTCTGGAATTTGGCTGCATTTATCGTTGCACTGGGTGTGTTAATTACCGTGCATGAGTTCGGCCATTTTTGGGTTGCTCGTCGCTGCGGCGTAAAAGTAGAGCGCTTTTCCATTGGTTTTGGTAAAGCGCTCTGGCGTCGCACTGACCGTCATGGTACCGAATTTGTCATTGCCCTAATCCCTCTTGGCGGCTACGTCAAAATGCTTGATGAACGTGTTGAGCCGGTTAGCCCGGAACTGCGCCATCAGGCTTTCAATAACAAAACTGTTTCTCAACGAGCAGCAATTATTGCTGCCGGTCCGATTGCTAACTTTATCTTCGCTGTGTTTGCTTATTGGCTTGTGTTTATCATTGGTGTGCCCGGTGTTCGTCCGATTGTTGGCGAAGTTATGCCCAACTCGATAGCGGCCGAAGCACAAATTGCACAAGGCACGGAACTTAAAGCGATAGATGGTATCGAAACGCCTGATTGGGAATCAGTTCAACTTGCGTTAATGGGCAAAATTGGCGATGACAGCGTCAAGATGACGACGGCACCGTTGGGCTCGAATCTGAAAAGTGAAAAAACGCTTGATTTGCGCCGCTGGCAATTTGACCCAGAAAAGCAGAATCCGATCACTTCTTTAGGTATCGAACCACGTCGTCCGCAGATTGAGACAGCACTACAGGAAGTACAGCCAAATTCCGCAGCGGAAAAAGCGGGTTTGCAAGCTGGAGACAGGATCGCTAAAGTCAACGGTGCGGCACTGACTCAGTGGACAGAATTTGTTAGTCAGGTGCGTGACAATCCAGGTCAGCCACTGGAGCTAGAAATAGAAAGACAAGGGGCGCTCTTGTCTTTAACGTTGATACCGGATACAAAACCGGGTAAAGCGAAGGCTGAAGGGTTTGCGGGTGTGGTTCCAAAGGTTATCCCGCTACCGGATGAGTATAAAACAGTACGCCAGTATGGGCCGTTTGCGGCTGTTGCGGAAGCCACGGATAAAACCTGGCAACTGATGAAGCTTACGGTCAATATGCTGGGAAAATTAATAACCGGTGACATCAAGCTGAATAACCTCAGTGGGCCAATCTCCATAGCTCAAGGGGCTGGTATGTCAGCGGAATCTGGGTTGATTTACTATCTGATGTTCCTGGCGCTGATTAGCGTCAATCTGGGGATTATCAACCTGTTTCCGTTACCCGTCCTGGACGGGGGGCATCTGCTCTTTTTGGCGATTGAGAAACTGAAAGGTGGGCCGGTTTCCGAGCGAGTTCAAGACTTTAGTTACCGCATTGGCTCTATATTGCTGGTGCTGTTGATGGGGCTTGCACTTTTCAATGATTTCTCTCGGTTTTAGAGAGAATTAGGTTAGGAAGAACGCATAACAACGATGGCGATGAAAAAGTTGCTCATAGCGTCGCTGCTGTTTAGCAGCGCCACCGTATACGGTGCAGACGGGTTCGTGGTGAAGGATATTCATTTCGAAGGCCTGCAGCGAGTCGCCGTCGGTGCGGCCCTCCTCAGCATGCCGGTTCGCGTAGGCGATACTGTCTCTGACGAGGATATCAGTAATACTATCCGTTCACTTTTTGCTACCGGGAACTTCGAAGATGTCCGGGTGCTGCGTGATGGTGAAACGTTGGTTGTACAGGTGAAAGAACGCCCGACAATCGCGAGTATTACTTTCTCTGGTAACAAGTCCGTGAAGGACGACATGCTTAAACAGAACCTCGAGGCTTCTAGCGTGCGTGTCGGTGAGTCACTGGACAGAACAACCCTGGCCGATATTGAAAAAGGGCTGGAAGATTTCTATTACAGCGTTGGTAAATACAGTGCCAGCGTGAAAGCCGTTGTTACGCCACTGCCGCGTAACCGTGTTGACCTGAAACTGGTATTCCAGGAAGGCGTTTCCGCCAAAATTCAACAAATCAACATTGTGGGCAACCATGCGTTTACTACTGACGAGCTCATTTCGCACTTCCAGTTGCGTGATGAGGTGCCGTGGTGGAACGTGGTGGGCGATCGTAAATATCAGAAGCAGAAGCTTGCTGGTGATCTCGAAACACTGCGCAGTTACTACCTGGATCGTGGTTATGCACGCTTTAACATCGATTCTACCCAGGTCAGCCTGACGCCTGATAAGAAAAGCATTTACGTTACCATCAACGTGACAGAAGGTGATCAGTATAAGATTGCTGGCGTGACGGTGAGCGGTAATCTGGCTGGGCACTCAGCAGAAATTGAAACGCTGACTAAGCTCAAGCCGGGCGAGCTTTATAACGGCACTAAAGTGACCAAAATGGAAGACGACATCAAGAAATTGTTGGGTCGTTATGGTTACGCCTATCCGCGCGTGCAAACACAACCTGAAATCAATGATGCAGACAAGACCGTTAAACTGCATGTTAACGTTGATTCAGGTAACCGTTACTACGTACGTAAAATTCGCTTTGAAGGTAACGACACCAGTAAAGATTCTGTCCTGCGTCGCGAAATGCGCCAAATGGAAGGAACGTGGCTGGGTAGTGACCTTGTCGACTCAGGCAAAGAACGTCTGAACCGTCTGGGATACTTCGAAACTGTAGATGTCGACACGCAGCGTGTGTCAGGTAGCCCTGACCAGGTTGATGTGGTTTACAAAGTTAAGGAGCGTAATACCGGTAGCTTCAACTTTGGTATCGGTTACGGTACTGAAAGTGGTATCAGCTTCCAGGTGGGTGTCCAGCAGGATAACTGGCTTGGAACGGGTTACTCTGTCGGTATCAACGGGACCAAAAACGATTATCAGACATATGCGGAATTGTCCTTAACCGACCCGTACTTTACAGTTGATGGTGTGAGCCTTGGCGGTCGTGTCTTCTACAACGACTTTAAAGCAGATGACGCGGACCTTTCTGACTACACCAACAAAAGTTATGGTGTGGATGGAACCCTTGGTTTCCCGGTTAATGAAAACAACACGTTGCGTCTTGGTGTAGGTTATGTCCACAACGACCTGTCCAACATGCAGCCGCAGGTTGCGATGTGGCGTTACCTGGATTCAATGGGTCAATCAGCGGGTACTACGTCGACTGATAATGGTTTTGCGGCAGATGACTTCACGCTGAACTATGGCTGGACGTATAACAAACTTGACCGTGGTTACTTCCCAACGGAAGGTTCACGTGTGAACCTGAACGGTAAAGTGAC
Source organism: Buttiauxella sp. S19-1 (assembly GCF_022134725.1). NCBI lineage: Bacteria > Pseudomonadati > Pseudomonadota > Gammaproteobacteria > Enterobacterales > Enterobacteriaceae > Buttiauxella > Buttiauxella sp. S19-1. The sequence continues at coordinate 23,244 of NZ_JAHWLU010000001.1, read as the reverse complement.
CGTACCAGGTTCTGACAACGAGTTCTACAAAGTCACGTTTGATACAGCAAGCTACTTCCCAATTGATGATGATCATACCTGGGTAATGTTAGGCCGTGCTCGTATTGGTTACGGTGATGGCTTGGGCGGCAAAGAAATGCCGTTCTATGAAAACTTCTATGCCGGTGGTTCCAGTACAGTCCGTGGCTTCCAGTCCAACAACATTGGTCCGAAAGCGGTCTATATTGGTGGTCCTGGAAATGATAATTGCGACCAGCCTAACGGGTATTGCTCATCCGACGATGCAGTCGGTGGTAACGCAATGGCTGTGGCAAGTTTAGAACTTATCACGCCAACACCATTCCTGAGCGATAAGTACGCGAACTCAGTTCGTACTTCCTTGTTCATGGACATGGGTACCGTTTGGGATACAAACTGGGATAATGAGAAGTATTCTGCTGATGGGATTCCTGATTACAGTGACCCAAGCAATATTCGTATGTCAGCAGGTATAGCATTGCAATGGATGTCACCATTAGGGCCGTTGGTATTCTCTTATGCCCAACCGTTCAAGAAATATGAAGGTGACAAAGCGGAACAATTCCAGTTTAACATTGGTAAAACCTGGTAATTGTTTTGCGCAAAGGAATGCGAGTAAGCAGTGTCGCGTTGATGCCAGTTCGCTAAATGCAGAACTGGCACTCGCAAAAAGAGTGTCTCAGGACACATACGGGATGGTAAGGAGTTAATTGTGAAAAAGTGGTTATTTGCCGCAGGTCTTGGCCTCGCTATGGCTGCATCAGCCAGTGTTCAAGCAGCTGACAGCATTGCTGTAGTGAACATGGGTAATCTGTTCCAACAGGTTGCACAGAGCACCGGTGTGTCCAAAACTTTGGAAAACGAGTTCAAAGGCCGCGCGAGCGAGTTGCAGAATATGGAAGGCGATCTGCAATCCAAAATGCAAAAGCTGCAACGTGATGGTTCTACCATGAAAGCTGCTGACCGTAGCAAAATGGAAAAAGATCTGATGGCTCAGCGCCAGCAGTTCCAGACCAAAGCTCAAGCTTTTGAACAAGACCGTAACCGTCGTTCTAACGAAGAACGTGGTAAACTGGTTACTCGTATTCAGAGCGCAGTGAAGAAAGTTGCTGACGACAAAGGCTACGACGTAGTTCTGGATACTAACACCGTTGCTTATGCAGGCAGCAGTGTAAAAGACATCACTTCAGATGTTCTGAAACAGGTTAAATAAGTAATGTCTTCAATTCGACTGGCTGATTTAGCCCAGCAGTTGGATGCAGAATTGCACGGTGATGGCGAACTCGTCATCACCGGCGTTGCATCTATGCAAACGGCAAAAGCAGGCCAAATTACATTCATGGTAAACCCTCGTTATCGTGAGCAATTGGCTGTTTGCCAGGCTTCTGCCGTCGTGATGACTGAAGCCGATCTTCCTTTCGCACATAGCGCAGCTTTGGTAGTGAAGAACCCCTACCTGACTTATGCTCGTATGGCGCAAATTCTTGATTCCACGCCGCAACCTGCTCAAAATATCGCGCCAGGCGCGGTGGTTGATGCGACTGCGACGTTGGGTAAAAATGTTGCCATTGGCGCTAATGCGGTTATCGAATCTGGCGTAGTGCTGGGCGATAATGTCGTGATTGGCCCTGGCTGTTTCGTGGGCAAAAACACCAATATTGGTGCTGGCACTCGCCTGTGGGCGAATGTGTCGATCTATCACGAAATCCAGATTGGTGAGCAGTGCCTGGTTCAGTCCGGTACTGTCATTGGTTCTGATGGTTTTGGTTATGCTAACGATCGTGGAAACTGGGTGAAGATCCCCCAGCTTGGCCGAGTGATCATTGGCGATCGTGTTGAAATTGGTGCATGTACAACAATCGACCGTGGTGCACTGGACGACACGATTATTGGCAATGGTGTTATCATCGATAATCAATGCCAGATTGCACATAACGTTGTGATTGGCGACAATACTGCCGTTGCTGGTGGTGTCATCATGGCTGGTAGCCTGAAAATTGGGCGCTACTGTATGATTGGCGGTGCCAGTGTTATCAATGGTCATATGGAAATCTGCGATAAAGTCACCGTGACTGGAATGGGCATGGTAATGCGCCCAATCACAGAACCGGGAGTTTACTCCTCAGGTATTCCACTACAGCCAAACAAAGTGTGGCGTAAAACAGCCGCGTTGGTGATGAATATCGACGAAATCAGCAAGCGCTTGAAATCAGTTGAGAAAAAAATCAATCAACAAGACTAAAAGTCACCCGCCCAAGACGCGTTAGTGCTTACTGATTTGCGGCCTGCTAGCTATCCCGAGATAGCCGCAGGCCGTGTTATTATTGTCATTTGGTACATTTAGACAGGAAGAGTATCTTGACTATCGACACTCATACTCTGCACATCGAAGAGATTTTAGAACTTCTGCCGCACCGTTACCCGTTCTTGCTGGTAGATCGCGTGCTGGATTTTGAAGAAGGCCGTTTTTTACGTGCAGTAAAAAATGTCTCAGTAAACGAGCCGTTTTTCCAGGGCCACTTCCCTGGTAAACCGATTTTCCCAGGTGTTTTGATTCTTGAAGCGATGGCGCAAGCCACCGGTATTCTTGCGTTTAAAAGCGTAGGCAAACTGGAACCTGGTGAGCTTTATTACTTTGCTGGTATTGATGAAGCACGTTTCAAGCGCCCAGTCGTGCCTGGTGACCAGATGGTCATGGAAGTTACTTTCGAGAAAACCCGCCGTGGTCTGACGCGCTTCAAAGGCGTGGCAACTGTTGACGGTAAAATTGTCTGCGAAGCAACTATGATGTGTGCCCGCAGCCGGGAGAGTTAATACGTGATTGATAAATCCGCCTTTATTCATCCATCAGCCATTGTGGAAGAAGGTGCCGTCATCGGTGCTAACGTTCATATTGGTCCGTTTTGTATTGTTGGTCCGCATGTTGAGATCGGTGACGGTACCGTTCTGAAGTCTCATGTTGTGGTAAATGGTCATACGACTATTGGTCGCGATAACGAGATATATCAGTTCGCGTCCATTGGTGAAGTGAACCAGGATCTTAAATATGCTGGTGAACCAACCCGAGTGGAAATTGGCGACCGCAACCGCATTCGCGAAAGCGTAACCATCCATCGTGGAACAGAACAGGGCGGTGGCTTGACGAAGGTGGGTAGCGATAACTTACTGATGATTAACGCCCACGTGGCGCATGATTGTACGGTTGGTAATCGTTGTATCCTCGCGAATAACGCAACACTTGCTGGTCACGTTTGCGTTGATGATTTTGCCATCATCGGCGGCATGACCGCGGTGCACCAGTTCTGTATTATCGGTGCGCACGTGATGGTGGGTGGCTGCTCTGGTGTAGCACAAGATGTTCCACCGTATGTTATTGCGCAGGGCAACCACGCGACACCATTTGGCGTCAATATCGAAGGGCTTAAACGCCGCGGTTTCAGTAGAGAAGCAATCCACGCAGTTCGTAATGCGTATAAAATTCTCTACCGCAGCGGGAAAACCTTCGAAGAAGCTAAGCCTGAGATTGCTCAAATTGCCGAGCAACATCCAGAAGTGAACGCATTCGTTGAATTCTTCGCTCGTTCAACTCGTGGTCTGATTCGCTAAATGAAGCCTGGTCGTCCGCTTACGATTGCCCTGGTCGCCGGAGAAACTTCCGGCGATATTCTTGGTGCAGGTCTGATTCGTGCATTAAAAGCTCGTGTTCCTGATGCTCGCTTCGTGGGTGTCGCTGGGCCATTGATGCAGGCTGAAGGTTGTGAAGCCTGGTATGAAATGGAAGAGTTGGCCGTGATGGGCATTGTTGAAGTGCTGGGTCGCCTGCGTCGATTACTTCATATTCGTGCTGATTTGACTCGCCGTTTCACAGAATTACAGCCAGATGTTTTTGTCGGTATCGATGCGCCTGATTTTAACATCACGCTGGAAGGTAATCTCAAAAAGCAGGGTATTCGTACCATTCATTACGTCAGTCCTTCTGTTTGGGCATGGCGTCAAAAACGTGTTTTCAAAATTGGCAGAGCAACGGATTTAGTGCTCGCATTTCTGCCTTTCGAAAAAGCGTTTTACGATAGATTTAATGTGCCGTGTCGGTTTATCGGTCATACCATGGCGGATGCTATGCCGCTTGACCCTGATAAAAATGCCGCACGCGCGACTTTAGGTATTTCCCCTGAGGCTAAATGCCTGGCACTGTTGCCTGGTAGCCGCGGTGCAGAAGTTGAAATGCTCAGCGCAGATTTTCTCAAAACAGCACTTTTGCTGCGTGAACGTTTTCCGAGTCTGGAAATCGTTGTTCCGCTGGTTAATGCCAAACGTCGTGAACAATTCGAACGAATCAAAGCTGAAGTCGCTCCAGACTTGACGATGCACTTGCTCAATGGGCAAGGGCGCGAAGCGATGGTGGCGAGCGATGCCGCATTGCTGGCATCGGGTACCGCTGCACTGGAGTGCATGTTGGCGAAATGCCCGATGGTGGTTGGTTATCGCATGAAGCCGTTCACTTTCTGGCTTGCGAAGCGCCTGGTTAAAACTGATTACGTTTCATTGCCAAATCTGCTGGCTGGCCGTGAACTGGTTAAAGAGTTATTGCAGGATGAGTGTGAGCCCAATGCGCTTGCGAAGGCGCTGGGCCCGTTGCTTGAAGACGGTGCGCAGAGTCACCAAATGCATGACACCTTCCGCGATCTGCATCAGCAAATTCGTTGTAACGCAGATGAACAGGCCGCAGACGCCGTGCTGGAGCTCGCACAATGATTGAATTTATTTACCCTCATACGCACCTGGTAGCAGGTGTTGATGAAGTGGGTCGTGGCCCACTGGTTGGCGCAGTTGTCACTGCGGCGGTGATTCTTGATCCAGCAAAACCTATTATTGGCCTTGCTGATTCGAAGAAACTCTCTGAAAAACGTCGCAACGCGCTTTACGATGAAATCATCGAAAAAGCGCTGTCCTGGAGTCTTGGCCGAGCTGAACCGGAAGAGATCGACCAGTTAAACATTTTGCATGCCACTATGCTGGCGATGCAGCGTGCAGTTGCTGGCCTCAGTGTGGTGCCTGAATATGTGCTGATCGATGGTAACCGCTGCCCAGCGCTACCAATGCCTTCACTGGCGGTAGTAAAAGGCGACAGCCGGGTTGCAGAAATTAGCGCGGCATCGATAATTGCCAAAGTGACGCGCGATCGTGAAATGACAGAGCTAGACCTCTGTTTTCCGCAATACGGTTTTGCCCAACACAAGGGTTACCCTACCGCTTTTCATCTGGAAAAGTTGGCAGAGCATGGTGCGACTGAACATCATCGTCGTAGTTTTGCTCCGGTCAAACGCGCTCTCGGACTGGCGTCCTGATTTGCGGACGTACGTTACACATCTAAACGGAATGAGAAATGGCTGAACCACGTTTCGTACACCTGCGGGTGCACAGCGACTACTCTATGGTTGATGGCCTGGCAAAAACCGCTCCGCTGGTGAAGAAAGCCGCGGCGATGGGGATGCCGGCGATCGCTATCACCGATTTTACTAACCTTTGCGGGTTGGTGAAATTCTATGGTGCAGCTCATGGCGTAGGGCTTAAGCCGATCATCGGTGCTGATTTTAACGTTGCCAATGAGTTGTTGGGGGATGAGCTTAGCCATCTGACGGTTCTCGCCACCAATAATGACGGTTACCAGAACCTTACCCTGTTGATTTCTAAAGCCTACCAACGTGGTTATGGAGCAGCAGGCCCGATTATTGACCGAACCTGGCTTGCCGAGCTCAACGAAGGGCTGATCCTGCTGTCTGGCGGGCGGATGGGGGATATTGGCAAAAACTTGTTGCGTGGCAATACGGCACAGCTTGATCAGTGCCTGGAATTCTACCAGCAGTATTTTGCCGATCGCTTCTATCTGGAGCTGATTCGAACCGGCCGTCCCGATGAAGAAAGCTATTTACACGCCGCTGTGGCTTTGGCCGATGAGCGTGGTTTGCCGGTGGTGGCGACCAACGACGTCAGGTTTATTGAAGCCACAGATTTTGATGCTCACGAAATTCGTGTCGCGATTCACGACGGCTTTACGCTTGATGACCCGAAACGCCCACGCAATTACTCTTCGCAGCAATACTTGCGTACTGAAGAAGAGATGTGTGAGCTGTTTTCAGATATTCCGGAAGCGCTAGAAAATAGCGTAGAAATTGCCAAACGCTGTAATGTCACCGTGCGCCTGGGTGAGTACTTCTTGCCCCAATTCCCAACCGGTGAAATGTCGACCGAAGATTTCCTGGTGATGAAATCCCGGGAAGGGCTAGAAGATCGTCTGGAATTCTTATTCAAAGATCCTGAAGAGCGGGCAGCAAAACGGCCACCGTATGATGAGCGTCTGGAAATTGAACTCAAAGTTATCAACCAGATGGGGTTTCCAGGGTACTTTCTGATCGTAATGGAATTTATCCAGTGGTCCAAAGATAACGGTGTGCCAGTCGGCCCAGGTCGTGGTTCTGGTGCCGGCTCGCTGGTTGCTTACGCTCTGAAAATCACTGACCTCGATCCGCTTGAATTGGATCTGCTGTTCGAACGCTTCCTGAACCCGGAACGTGTTTCGATGCCTGACTTTGATATCGACTTCTGCATGGAGAAACGCGATCGGGTTATTGATCACGTGGCCGAAATGTATGGGCGTGAGGCGGTATCGCAGATCATTACTTTTGGTACCATGGCGGCAAAAGCGGTTATCCGCGATGTGGGCCGCGTACTGGGTCACCCGTACGGCTTTGTCGATCGTATTTCTAAACTGATCCCGCCAGATCCGGGAATGACGCTTGCCAAAGCGTTTGAGGTCGAGCCACAGCTTCCTGAAATCTACGAGGCTGACGAAGAAGTTAAAGCGCTAATCGATATGGCGCGAAAACTTGAAGGTGTGACGCGAAACGCTGGCAAACACGCCGGTGGTGTTGTCATCGCGCCAACCAAAATTACCGACTTTGCTCCGCTGTATTGCGATGACCAGGGGCAGAACCCGGTCACCCAGTTCGATAAAAATGATGTGGAATATGCGGGTCTGGTGAAGTTCGACTTCCTTGGCTTGCGTACGCTGACCATCATCGACTGGGCGTTGAAGATGATTAACCCGCGTCGGGCAAAGCAAGGTTTAGAGCCGATTGATATCGCCGCTATTCCGCTCGAAGACAAGAAAAGCTTCGACATGCTGCAACGCTCGGAAACCACTGCGGTGTTCCAGCTTGAATCCCGCGGCATGAAAGATTTGATTAAGCGTCTACAGCCTGACTGCTTCGAAGATATGATCGCACTGGTGGCGCTTTTCCGCCCTGGCCCGCTGCAATCAGGCATGGTTGATAACTTTATCGACCGTAAGCACGGGCGTGAAGCTATCTCTTATCCGGATATTCAGTGGCAGCATGAAAGCCTGAAACCGGTGCTGGAACCGACCTACGGCATCATCCTGTATCAAGAACAGGTTATGCAAATTGCGCAGGTTCTGGCGGGTTACTCGCTCGGCGGCGCAGATATGTTGCGTCGTGCGATGGGTAAAAAGAACCCAGCCGAGATGGCGAAGCAGCGTGGTGGCTTTGAAGATGGCGCGAAATCTCGCGGTATTGACGGCGAACTGGCGATCAAAATCTTTGACCTGGTAGAGAAATTCGCCGGTTACGGGTTTAACAAATCTCACTCCGCAGCTTACGCGCTGGTTTCCTACCAGACGCTATGGTTAAAAGCGCACTATCCGGCAGAATTTATGGCCGCAGTAATGACTGCGGATATGGATAACACCGAGAAAATCGTTGGCCTGGTCGACGAATGCTGGCGTATGGGTCTGAAAATTCTGCCACCAGATATTAACTCGGGTCTGTACCATTTCCACGTTAATGACGACGGGGAAATTGTTTACGGCATTGGCGCGATTAAAGGTGTTGGTGAAGGCCCAATTGAAGCGATAATTGAGGCGCGTAACGAAGGCGGTTATTTCCGTGAGTTGTTCGACCTCTGTGCGCGTGCTGACGTTAAAAAACTCAATAAACGTATCCTTGAAAAATTAGTGATGTCCGGGGCCTTTGACCGTCTTGGACCGCATCGGGCTGCACTTATGAATGCGCTGCCCGATGCGCTAAAAGCGGCTGATCAGCACGCTAAAGCGGAAGCTATCGGCCAGGTTGATATGTTCGGTGTACTGGCTGATGAACCAGAGCAGGTTGAACAGTCTTATGCCAGCGTGATGCCGTGGCCTGAGCAAGTGGTACTGGACGGCGAGCGTGAAACGCTGGGCTTGTATCTTACTGGCCACCCCATCACACAGTACCTTAAAGAAATTGAGCGCTATGTCGGTGGCATGCGCCTGAAAGAGATGCACCCGACAGAACGTGGTAAAATGACCACGGCTGCGGGTCTGGTGATTGCTTCGCGGGTGATGGTTACCAAGCGCGGCAATCGCATTGGCATCTGTACTCTGGATGACCGTTCTGGTCGCCTGGAAGTGATGCTATTCACAGATGCGTTAGAAAAGTACCAGCATCTGTTGGAAAAAGACCGTATCCTGATCGTCAGCGGACAGGTCAGCTTTGATGACTTCAGCGGTGGCCTTAAAATGACTGCTCGCGAAGTAATGGACATTGACGAGGCCCGCGAAAAGTATGCGCGTGGGCTTGCTATCTCGCTGACGGACAGGCAAATTGATGACCAGCTTTTGAACCGTCTCCGTCAGTCTCTGGAACCCCATCGTTCGGGGACCATTCCAGTACATCTCTACTATCAGAGAGCGGATGCACGAGCGCGTTTGCGTTTTGGCGCAGCATGGCGTGTATCCCCAAGCGATCGTTTGCTCAATGAGCTTCGCACGCTGATAGGCTCGGAGCAGGTGGAACTGGAGTTTGACTAATACAGGAATATTATGAGTCTGAATTTCCTCGATTTTGAACAGCCGATTGCAGAGCTGGAAGCGAAAATTGATTCCCTGACTGCAGTTAGCCGTCAGGACGAAAAGTTAGATATTAATCTCGACGAAGAAGTGCAGCGTCTGCGTGAAAAAAGCGTAGAACTCACACGTAAAATCTTCGCCGATTTAGGGGCATGGCAGATTGCTCAACTGGCGCGTCATCCGCAGCGCCCGTATACGCTTGATTACCTGCGTCTCGCTTTTGATGAGTTTGATGAGCTTGCGGGTGACCGTGCGTATGCTGACGATAAAGCTATTGTTGGCGGGATTGCGCGCTTAGATGGTCGTCCGGTGATGGTTATTGGCCATCAAAAAGGCCGTGAAACCAAAGAGAAGATTCGCCGTAACTTCGGTATGCCAGCACCTGAGGGGTATCGTAAAGCACTGCGTTTGATGGAAATGGCTGAGCGCTTCAAGATGCCAATCATTACCTTCATCGACACTCCAGGCGCATACCCTGGTGTGGGTGCGGAAGAGCGCGGTCAATCCGAAGCTATCGCTCGCAACTTGCGTGAGATGTCTGGCCTGAAAGTGCCCGTCATCTGTACCGTAATTGGTGAGGGTGGTTCTGGTGGTGCGCTGGCGATTGGTGTGGGCGATAAAGTGAATATGCTGCAGTACAGCACCTATTCCGTAATCTCCCCAGAAGGCTGTGCGTCAATTCTGTGGAAAAGTGCTGATAAAGCCCCTATCGCCGCAGAAGCGATGGGCATCATTGCTCCGCGCCTGAAAGAGCTGAAGCTGATTGATTCCGTCATTCCTGAACCACTGGGCGGTGCGCACCGTAACGTGGAAGTAATGGCAGCATCACTGAAAGCGCAGTTACTGGCTGATTTAGCCGATCTGGACGTGCTGAATACCGAAGAGCTGTTGGCTCGTCGTTATCACCGTCTGATGAGCTACGGCTACGCGTGATAGCATGAAGCATTGCCAGGAAAGGTCAGAAGAAATTCTGGCCTTTTTTATTGCCTGAATCCCAGACTTTAAAAAGCTTTACACCACTGAGCTTGTCCTCAGCCTGATTTCAATAAACTATGCTTACTTAAAGGTTTTTTGCCAGGAGGTAAGCGTTGAATATTATTGCAATCATGGGCCCGCATGGTGTTTTCTACAAAGATGAGCCAATTAAAGAGTTACATAAAGCACTGGAAGTGCAAGGTTTCCGGCTCATTTACCCCACCAACAGCACCGACCTGCTTAAACTCATCGAACATAATCCGCGTATTTGTGGTGTCATTTTTGACTGGGACGAGTACAGCATGGACTTATGCAGCGAAATTAATGCGCTGAATGAATATTTGCCGCTGTATGCGTTTATCAATACGCACTCTTCGCTGGATGTCAGCGTCAACGAAATGCGCATGGCGCTGTGGTTTTTTGAATATGCTCTCAGTGCCGCCGACGACATCGCCCTGCGCATCCGTCAGTACACCAACGAGTATCTGGATAACATCACTCCGCCGTTAACTAAAGCGCTGTTTAACTATGTTAACGAAGGAAAATATACCTTCTGCACACCTGGCCACATGGCGGGCACTGCCTACCAGAAAAGCCCGGTCGGCTGCCTGTTCTACGATTTTTTTGGTGCGAATACTCTCAAGGCAGATGTCTCTATTTCGGTGACAGAACTGGGATCGTTACTGGATCACACAGGGCCGCATCTGGAAGCCGAGGAATACATCGCCCGTACTTTCGGTGCTGAACAGAGCTACATGGTGACTAACGGTACATCGACGTCGAATAAAATCGTTGGTATGTACGCAGCTCCTTCTGGCAGCACGGTGTTGATTGACCGTAATTGTCACAAATCGCTGACGCATTTGTTGATGATGACGGATTTGGTTCCCATCTGGCTCAAGCCGACTCGTAACGCGTTGGGGATTTTAGGCGGTATTCCGAAGCGTGAGTTTATGCGCGCGAGCATCGAAGAAAAGGTGGCGAACACTGAAAATGCGCAGTGGCCAGTTCATGCGGTCATTACCAACTCGACATACGACGGCTTGCTGTATAACACCGAATTTATCAAACAAACCCTGGATGTTCCGTCTATCCACTTTGACTCCGCCTGGGTGCCATACACCAATTTCCATCCGATTTATCAGGGGAAAAGTGGCATGAGCGGCGATCGGGTCGTGGGAAAAGTCATTTACGAAACTCAATCCACACACAAGCTACTGGCAGCGTTCTCACAAGCATCTCTGATTCATATTAAAGGGAATTACGACGAGGAGACTTTCAACGAAGCCTACATGATGCACACCACGACCTCGCCAAGTTATCCGTTGGTGGCGTCGATTGAAACGGCTGCAGCGATGCTGCGTGGTAACCCAGGTAAGCGGTTGATCAACCGTTCAGTAGAACGTGCGTTGCATTTTCGTCGTGAAGTTCAGCGTTTACGTGAAGAGACTGAGGATTGGTTCTTCGATATTTGGCAGCCGGAACACATAGACGAAGCGGCTTGTTGGCCTATTTCACCAGGCGAAGAAGACTGGCACGGCTTCAAAGATGCTGATGCCGACCATATGTACCTCGACCCGATTAAAGTCACCATTCTGACGCCGGGCATGGATGAGTTAGGTACGATGGCCGAGCAGGGGATCCCTGCGGCATTGGTGGCGAAGTTCCTTGATGAGCGTGGTGTGGTGGTAGAAAAAACCGGGCCGTATAACTTGCTCTTCCTGTTCAGTATTGGCATCGACAAAACCAAAGCTTTAAGTTTGCTGCGTGGTTTGACGGAGTTTAAACGCTCTTATGACCTCAATCTGCGGGTGAAAAACATGCTGCCAGATTTGTATGCCGAAGACCCAGATTTTTACCGCAATATGCGTATCCAGGATCTGGCGCAAGGCATTCATAAACTGATTAAGCAGCACAACCTTTCCGATCTGATGCTGCGGGCTTTTGATGTGTTACCGGAAATGAAAATGACACCGCACAAAGCCTATCAACAACAAGTGAAAGGCAACGTTGAAACGGTCGAAATTGAACAACTACTAAACCGTGTCTCGGCTAACATGATCCTGCCGTATCCGCCGGGTGTCCCGGTGGTGATGCCTGGTGAGATGATTACCGATGAAAGCCGCGCCGTGCTCGATTTCTTGCTGATGCTGTGCTCGGTTGGAGAACACTATCCCGGCTTTGAAACCGATATTCACGGCGCTAAATTGGGTGACGATGGCATCTACCGTGTACGAGTCTTAAAAACGGTTTAGGGTCTTGATTTAGCAAGGCGCGATAGTTACCGTGCGGAAAAGATAAAGGAGCACTTATGCTGGGTTTAAAACAAGTTCATCACATCGCGATTATTGCTTCGGACTACCCAATCAGTAAGCATTTTTACTGTGACATTCTCGGCTTCACGCTGCAGGCAGAGGCTTATCGTGAAGAGCGAGATTCATGGAAAGGGGATTTGGCGCTGAACGGGCAATATGTCATTGAGTTGTTCTCGTTTCCTTTTCCCCCTGCAAGGCCAAGCCGTCCGGAAGCTTGTGGGCTGCGCCATTTGGCGTTTAGCGTTGATGACATTGATAGCGCGATTGTTCATCTTGAGAAGCATGGCGTGAAGTGCGAACCCGTGCGTATCGATCCTTTCACGGATAAACGTTTTACTTTCTTTAGTGACCCAGATGGCTTACCGCTGGAGCTTTATCAGCAGTAACACTTGCCTCATATCTCGTTGCCCAGTAACGTGCTGGGCAAATCCTTATTCAAACTACTGATTATGCAACTTCGTCCTCTATTCACATTACTGCATCCGCACCAACAATTGCTGGTGGCGTTTAGTGGCGGGCTGGATTCCACGGTTTTACTGCATCAGTTGGTCACACTGCGTGACAGCCAGGCTGCAAATTATAAAATTCGTGCAATGCACATTCATCACGGCTTAAGCCCTTTCGCTGATGATTGGGCTGAGCATTGTCAGAAAGTGTGTTTGCAATGGAACGTGCCATGCGAAGTCAGACGAGTGCAGTTAGCCGACGACGGATTAGGCATTGAAGCTCACGCCCGGGCAGCACGTTATCAGGCGCTGACGGAAGCATTACTTCCTGAAGAGGTGCTACTCACAGCACAACATCTCGACGACCAATGCGAAACGTTTTTGTTGGCCCTAAAGCGTGGAAGTGGCCCTGCGGGATTATCCGCAATGCCAGTGCGCTTGCCTTTGGGCGAGACGGAATTAATCAGGCCGTTGCTCGGGCAAGCGCGTCAGCAGTTGCAAGCATGGGCGGATGAACACCAGCTAACCTGGATAGAAGACGAAAGTAATCAGGACGACAGCTACGACCGTAATTTCTTACGGCTGCGAGTGCTTCCTGAAATCCAACAGCGCTGGCCTCATTTCCCGCAAAGCGTGGCGCGCAGTGCGGAGTTGTGCGCTGAACAAGAACAACTACTTGATGAGTTGCTGGCCGAACAACTCGATGAACTCATTCAGTCTGATGGATCGTTGTTAATTGAGCCTATGCAGCCGTTGAGCGAGGTTCGTCGTGCCGCGCTGTTACGCCGTTGGATTGCCAGACAGAAAGCGGTGATGCCTTCCAGAGCAGCACTTGTGCGTTTATGGGATGAAGTGGCAACCAGCCGTGAGGATGCCAATCCGCGGCTGAAGTTTGGCTGCTATGAAGTCCGTCGTTTTCAGGGCGCGCTGTACTGGTTGCCAATAATCCATGGGTTAGGTGATGAAGTGGTTCGCTGGGCTGCGCCTTTCGAGCCATTAATCTTGCCCGACGGTTTGGGAGTGGTTCAACTTGTGGCAACCGGGCAAGAGATTCGTGCACCGCTGGATAACGAACCGGTGAGTATTCGATTTAAGGCTACCGGGCAGCTCCACATTGTGGGGCGGGATCGTGGCCGTAGCCTGAAAAAAATCTGGCAGGAATTTGGCATTCCGCCATGGCTACGCGAGCGAACACCGCTGTTATATTACGGCGAAAAATTAATTGCCGCTCTGGGCGTTTTTGTCACCCAGGAGGGAAGGGCAACAGAACAATCATGCTGGCATGTCGACTGGCAAAAGGAGAATCAGCAGTGAAGAGAATATTTATTTTGGCCGGTGTGCTGGTGTGCGCTCAGCCTGTATGGGCAAAAGGTGATGCCGCAGCCGGTGAACAGAAAGCCATGATGTGTGTGGCCTGTCATGGCGCAACCGGGAAAGTTTCTGTACCGATGTACCCGAATCTGGCGGGGCAAAACCAGGCGTATCTTGAGCACTCATTGCAAGCGTATAAAAAAGGCGAACGCAGTGGCGGACAAGCGGAAATCATGAAGGCTTACGTCAGTGGTTTGTCTGATGAAGATATTAGCAATCTGGCGGCTTACTACGCGTCCATGAAACCGTAGTAAAAAAAACGGGCAGCCAAGTAAGGCTGCCCGCGCATGCGGATACTTTGCGTATCAGGACTCGCTAACTACGACAGTCCCAATTTCAGGATGGCTGAAACTGGTTATTTTATCGAGACGAACTTCGCGAGCGGCACCGGCATCATCGACAATCAAATATTCGATGTTCTTACGAGATACCAGGTCACTGGCTTTCGCCTTGAAAACTTCTCCGCTCTTTAATTCCAGCGTCAATAATAAGTGATGCTGGCAGGCGAGCTCGAGATTGTCATAATCATCACAATTGATGGGTTGATAGGCATCATTCATTGACATAATCGCTCACCAGTAAGTTCGCGGCAGCATACGCCGCCTGTTCCCTGATAGATTCTGGTTGTGCTTCGTTGGAAGCCACTTCGTTCAGCACCTTCAAGACGCAACCTAGTGCATCCGGAATGTAACCCAAATCTCCGCTGGCTATTTCCGCATAGCGCTTTCGTACTAATTCACAATACTTTTCCACACGCCCTCCTTTCAGAGTCCCGACCTCAGACTTAATCGTGGGATGCAAGTTAAGCCTACGAAGATAAACTCTGTTTAGCAAGGTGACTATACCACAGTGATGAAAGCGATATCAGCAGCGTAACTCTCTACATCAGTGAATACATAACAGCGTTTTAGCGAGGTTTTCGTTACAATGACTGCCTAATTAGTGTGGAGAAGTGTGATGGCGTTAAAAGCGACAATCTATAAAGCGATGGTGAATGTTGCCGATCTCGATCGAAATCAGTTTCTGGATAGCAACCTGACGCTTGCGCGCCATCCTTCGGAAACTCAAGAACGCATGATGCTGCGTTTGCTGGCGTGGATTAAATATGCCAATGAGCGCCTGCAGTTTTCTCGCGGATTAAGCGCTGAAGACGAGCCTGAAATCTGGCAGCGCAACGATCATATGGGCATCGACTTGTGGATTGAACTCGGTCTGCCGGAAGAAAAACGCCTGAAAAAAGCCTGTAGCCAATCTGCAGAAGTGGCGCTGTTTACTTATAACAGCCGTGCCGCAGAAATCTGGTGGCAGCAGCATCAAAATAAACTCAAGCAATACCAAAACTTGTCTATCTGGTACCTGGATGATGAGCAACTGGCGAAGCTGTGTGAGTTCGGCACGCGCTCAATGAACTTGCAGGCCACGATTCAGGATGGTGCGATTTGGCTGTCTGATGCTGAGAATAATCTCGAAATTCACTTCACGGCCTGGCAGCATCATTGATGATTGTCGTCTCTCGTGCGGTAGCCATACCGGACAACGAAGTCACCATTACGGCTATCCGCGCACAAGGAGCGGGTGGCCAGCATGTGAATAAAACCTCAACGGCAATCCATTTGCGTTTTGACATTCGAGCCTCCAGCCTGCCAGAGTATTATAAAGAACGCTTATTGGCGGCCAGCCATCATCTGATTACGCCTGATGGTGTGGTTGTGATTAAAGCGCAGGAATATCGTAGCCAGGAAATGAATCGTGAAGCGGCGGTGGCAAGGCTCGTTTCCTTGATTCAGGAATTAACCGTTGAGCAGAAAAACCGTCGGGCGACCCGGCCTACACGCGCGTCAAAAGAGCGCCGTCTGGCATCGAAATCACAAAAATCTACGACTAAGTCGCTACGAGGAAAAGTCCGTCGCCCTGAATGACGAACGGCAAAGAAATTGACCAGCAGAAGGAAGAGATGGTGAAAAAAATACTATTGTCAGCTGTGGCTGTGTGCAGTTTGTTCGCTCTTTTTGGCTGTAATAACCGGGCCGAAGTTCAAACGTTGCAGCAGACGCAAGTTGCAGAGCTGCAACCGATGCAGCAAAGCTACCGTGGTGTTTTACCTTGTGCGGATTGCTCAGGAATTGAAACCTCGCTGTTTTTGGAAAAAGATGGCTCGTGGGTCATGAATCAGCGCTACGAGGGCGCGAAAGAGCCAGCGGTATTTGCCTCATATGGCAGTTGGGCGCGTACGGCTGATAAATTAGTGTTGACCGCAAGCGACGGTGAAAAGCTCTACTTCCGTCCTAAAGGTGATAGCCTGGAAATGTTGGATAGGAGTGGCAATCCCATTGAGTCACAGCTCAATTACACGCTACAGCCGATGAAAGACGCTCTGCCTGCGACACCAATGACCATGAAAGGTATGTATAAGTACATGGCTGATGCGGCAATTTTCCAGGATTGTGCGACAGGGAAAACCTTTGACGTTGCCAGCAATGCTGAACTTGAGCGTGGCTATGCGGCCGCACGTGGCGAGGATTTCCAGCCCGTGTTGCTGGTGGTTGAAGCGCACTTTGCCTTACAGGCTTCACCTGATAGCGGCGAATTGAGAAAAACAGTGGTTGCAGACCGGGCCGCTAAGTTCGAGCCGAAGAAAACCTGCCACGACTAATCAAATGAATAAAAAAAGCCCCGCTAAGAAATTAGCGGGGCTTTTTGCTGAACACAATTGTTGTTAGCGTTTAATCTGCGCCAGCAGGAAATCAATGATTTCGCTGGTTTTGATCATCTGCTTCTCGCCTTCACGACGGTTTTTGTATTCGACTTCTTCGCTATCAAGGTTACGATCGCCGATAACGACAGTGTGCGGAATACCAATCAGTTCCATGTCCGCAAACATTACGCCTGGGCGTTCTTTGCGGTCATCCATCAGTACTTCAATGCCTTTGGCACGCAGAGTCGAATACAGCTCTTCTGCCAACTCTTTCACACGGAAAGATTTGTGCATATTCATTGGCAGAATAGCAACCTGGAACGGAGCAATCGCATCTGGCCACAGAATGCCACGGTCGTCATAGTTCTGCTCAATGGCAGCTGCTACTACGCGAGTCACACCGATACCGTAGCAACCCATGGTCAGAGTCTGATTGCGACCATCTTCACCCTGAACAGATGCTTTCATCGCTTCAGAGTATTTGGTGCCGAGCTGGAAGATATGGCCCACTTCGATGCCGCGTTTAATCAGCAAAGTTCCTTTGCCATCAGGGCTTGGGTCGCCTTCAACCACGTTACGAATGTCGGCAACTTCTGGCAGCGCAACATCACGTTCCCAGTTAATACCAACCAAGTGTTTACCGTCGATGTTTGCACCCGCAGCGAAGTCGCTCATCGCCGCAACAGTACGGTCAACAACCACCGGAATAGGCAGATTGACTGGGCCAAGTGAACCAGGGCCTGCTTTAACAACTGCACGAATTTCTTCTTCGGTCGCGAAAGTCAGTGGGCTGGCAACCTGTGGCAGTTTCTCTGCTTTGACTTCGTTCAGTTCGTGATCGCCACGAACCAGCAGAGCAACCAGAGGATAAGCACTCCCTTCGGTGGCTTTGACCATCAAAGTCTTCACTGTTTTTTCAACTGGCAGATTGAACTGCTCAACCAGCTCAGCGATGGTTTTTGCGTTCGGGGTGTCGATCTGCGTCATTTCAACAGTCGGTGCCGCACGGCCGCCAACTGGAGCAACCGCTTCAGCAAATTCGATGTTAGCTGCGTAATCAGACTCGGTTGAGAAGATGACATCATCTTCGCCGCTCTGGGCCAGCACCTGGAATTCGTGAGATGCACTGCCGCCGATAGAACCGGTATCAGCTTCTACTGCGCGGAAATCCAGACCCATACGGCTGAAGATTTTGCTGTAAGCCTGATACATCGCATCGTAAGTTTCCTGCAAGGATTCCTGAGAAGTATGGAAAGAGTAAGCGTCTTTCATCAGGAATTCACGGGAACGCATCACGCCGAAACGTGGGCGAACTTCGTCACGGAACTTAGTCTGAATCTGGAAGAAGTTCAGTGGCAGCTGTTTGTAAGAGCTGAGTTCATTACGAATCAAGTCAGTGATGACTTCTTCGTGAGTTGGGCCGAGGACAAATGGACGATCGCCACGGTCAACAAAACGCAGCAGCTCCGGGCCATACTGTTCCCAACGACCGCTCTCCTGCCACAAATCTGCGGGCTGAACCACGGGCATGCACATCTCGATGGCACCGGCGTTGTTCATCTCTTCACGCACGATGTTTTCGACTTTTTTCAGGACACGCAGACCGGTCGGCAACCAGGTATACAAACCTGAAGCGAGTTTACGGATCATCCCGGCGCGCAGCATCAGTTGATGGCTGATGACCTCGGCGTCGGCTGGTGTCTCCTTCAATGTGGAGAGCAGATATTGGCTAGTACGCATGTTGTTACGGTTCCATTTGAACGGCAGATAACTGGCTACCTGAGTAGCCTGATGCAAAATAAGTGTTTTAGTTTACCAGTGTGGCAGGAATGTCAAAAGAGAAGGGCGATAAATTAACGGTTCTCAACAGCAAACACTTCTGAACCTAGCTCGGTAACACGCCAGCGGACGTTAAAATCCAGCAATAAAACGGCGTAGCTTTTACCTGGCTCTTCAGCTTTGCGATAAGCCGGGCGAGGGTCCTGAGCCAGTACCTGACGGATGAAACGCTCAATGTGGGGAAAACGTTTCTCAAGCAGCAATAACTGCTGCTGTACTTCAGGTGTGAAATAAACCGGCATATCGGCTGCGGGGGCGTTTTGCGCGTATCCCGCAATGGCTTCTGGTACAGCTTCAGCAAATGGCAAATAAGGTTTGATATCAACCACCGGTGTGCCATCGACCAAATCGAGACTCCCCAATTGCAAAATGACCTGATCTTTTTGGCAGCGAATGCCTTTCAGTTCAACTAATGACATTCCAATGGGATTTGGTCGGAATGTCGAACGCGTAGCGAAAACACCCATTCGGGCATTGCCACCCAGACGAGGTGGGCGCACCGTGGGCCGCCAGCCGCCAGCCATCGTTTGATGAAAAACAAATAGCAGCCATAAATGACTAAAGCCTTCGAGGCCACGAACCGCATCTGCCACGTTATACGGTGGCAGAAAATGCAGCTCGCCACCGCCATCAGCCACTAAACCGGGCTGACGGGGAACGGCAAACTTCTCTTTA
This sequence comes from Buttiauxella sp. S19-1, assembly GCF_022134725.1. Classification (NCBI taxonomy): domain Bacteria; kingdom Pseudomonadati; phylum Pseudomonadota; class Gammaproteobacteria; order Enterobacterales; family Enterobacteriaceae; genus Buttiauxella; species Buttiauxella sp. S19-1. Next base: position 4,002 of record NZ_JAHWLU010000001.1, on the reverse strand, counting down.
TAAGGGGAGCGAATAACGCCAATCTGCTCAAAGCTAAACGCTGTCATTTTGCCGATACGTTCAATGCCGAACCTACACAAACGGCCTGCCGGTAGCAACCTGGTGTGCCGCTGGTAACATCACAGCTATGCAATAACACCGCGTTGGCTTTCATTTTTGAGGCGTTGACTTGCAAGCGTTTGCGGGCAGTTGGGATATTCGGTGGAGAATCTTGATTGCTCACCTGGCATGAATCGCCGCTGACTTCACCGAGATCACGGAAAGGTTTACCCACTAACTCTTCAGCATTGGTATAGATTTTTACGGGGGCAGGGCGCACGACTTTTGGTTTTGCAGGCTCCTGTTTCGGTGGTGTTGCGGTGCTTTTGATGGGCTCAACAGGGGATCTGCTTAGCATCGTACAGCCGCTCAGCATGACTGCTAATAAACAGATCGGTAAAGCACGCATAATTTTTCCTCAATGAATGATAAAACGCGATTATTGAATCAAGCTATTGCACAAATAACAAGACGGGCTTTCGCCCGCCTTAGTATATTTACGCAAAAATAAAAGAATGGAAACTTACCAGCCTTTTACTGCGCCGCCGTTGAAGACTTTGTTTGCTGCTTCGTAAACTTCGTCAGACTGGTAAGCCTGAACGAATTTCTTCACGTTTTCTGCATCTTTATTGTCTTCGCGGGAAACGATCAGGTTCACGTATGGAGAGTCTTTGTCTTCAACGAAGATACCATCTTTCGCTGGAGTCAGGCCAATCTGGCTTGCGTAAGTGGTGTTGATGATAGCCAGCGCAATCTGAGCATCGTCCAGGGAGCGTGGCAGCTGTGGAGCTTCCAGTTCAACCAGCTTCAGATTTTTAGGGTTTTCAGTTACGTCCAGAACGGTTGGCAGCAGACCCACGCCATCTTTCAGTTTAATCAGACCTTGTTTTTGCAGCAGCAGCAAAGAACGGCCAAGGTTAGTTGGGTCGTTTGGCAGAGCGATTTGCGCGCCAGCTTGCAGTTCATCTACAGATTTGATTTTTTTGGAGTAGCCAGCAATCGGGTAAACGAAAGTATTGCCTACACCAACCAGTTTGTAGCCACGGTCTTTGATCTGCTGATCCAGGTATGGTTTGTGTTGGAAAGCGTTAGCATCGATATCGCCCTTGCTCAGTGCTTCGTTAGGCAGAACGTAGTCGTTAAAAGTAACCAGCTCAACATCCAGGCCGTATTTCTCTTTTGCGACTTTCTGCGCAACTTCGGCAACCTGCTGCTCAGCACCAACAATGACGCCTACTTTAATATGGTTTGGATCTTTCTCGTCCTGACCACAACCCACTAGTGCCAGAGAACCAATCAGAGCACCAACTGCCGCAAAGGTTTTAAATTTAAAAGACATATCCTTTCCTTACTATGTGTAAAAAACGATGTTGTGTTGAACGTATTATTTGTGAGTTACAGCCCGGACGATACGATCGCCAGAGAATTGAATTAAATACACTAATACTACCAATAACACTAATACCGTATTCATCACGGTAGCGTTATAACCGATATAACCATACTGATAACCAATCTGACCTAAGCCACCGGCACCAACGGCACCGCCCATCGCGGAATAACCAACGAGAGTAATCAGTGTAATGGTGGCAGCATTTACCAGACCTGGCAGTGCTTCTGGCAGCAGAACTTTGCGGATGATTTGCATTGGAGTTGCACCCATTGCGCGTGAAGCTTCAATCAGACCCGATGGGATTTCTAACAGGGCGTTTTCCACCATACGTGCGATGAACGGTGCTGCACCTACGGTTAATGGAACGATTGCCGCTTGCAGGCCAATTGAAGTGCCGACAATGGTGCGGGTAAACGGAATCATCCATACCAGCAATATAATGAACGGTATAGAACGGAAGATATTCACTAACGCCGAAAGGCTGTTATAAAGCTTGGCGTTCTCGCTGATTTGACCCGGACGTGTAATATAGAGGAGCACACCAACAGGTAGCCCAAGCACGAAGCCAAAGAAGCCAGACACAAAAGTCATTGCCAGCGTCTCATACACTCCTTTAAGGAGTAACCACATCATTGGCTCAGACATAACCCAGCACCTCTACTTTTACATGTTGCTGCTGCAAGTATGCGATCGCAGCGTCCATATCCTGATGTTCTCCATGCAACTCGCACAGCATAATGCCGAACTTCACGCCACCGGCGTAATCCATCTGCGCGCTGATGATATTGCTATTCACATTAAAGCGACGGGCGGTTTCGGAAAGTAACGGCGCATCAACCGATTGGCCGGTAAACTCCAGGCGCAGCAATGGAACAGTATCTCCACTCTTTTCTGTACTTAAGCGTTGCGCGTAATCCTCAGGAATATCCAGATGCAGAGTGGACTGAATAAACTGTTGTGCAAGTGGTGTCTTCGGATGAGAGAACACTTCACTTACCGTATCTTGTTCTATTAATTCACCGTCGCTAATCACCGCGACACAATCACAGATGCGTTTTACAACATCCATTTCATGGGTAATCAATAGAATAGTCAGACCAAGGCGGCGGTTAATATCTTTCAACAGTTCGAGAATGGAACGTGTTGTTGCTGGATCAAGCGCGCTGGTGGCTTCATCGCATAGAAGAACTTTCGGGTTGCTTGCCAGCGCTCGAGCAATCGCAACACGCTGCTTTTGTCCACCAGACAGGTTGGCTGGGTACGCATCGTGCTTTTCGCTCAGACCGACCAAATCGAGTAATTCAGATACGCGGCGTTTGATTTCTTCGCGCGGTGTATTGTCCAACTCTAAAGGCAAAGCGACGTTGCCATACACAGTGCGGGAAGAGAGTAAGTTAAAGTGCTGGAAAATCATGCCAATCTGACGACGTGCTTTGGTTAGTTGGCTTTCAGAAAGAGTCGTCAATTCCTGGCCATCGACCAGAATAGAACCTTGTGTTGGACGCTCAAGCAGGTTCACACAACGGATCAATGTGCTTTTCCCTGCACCAGATGCGCCAATCACGCCATAAATTTGCCCAGCAGGAACATGCAGACTGACGTTATTCAACGCCTGTATGCTGCGGTTACCTTGCTGGAACACTTTGGTGATATTAGAAAGTTTTATCATTAGGTTATTTATTATCGTATGAGTGTAAGCCGTGGCATTTTCTGCTGCCGATAACGGGCGATGACCGTTATCGATATGGATGTTAAGGCATCCAGACGTCTAAATCAATCAGCGAATGATTGTCTGTTCTCGCCCAAATAGTAATTCATGCGATACTACACTAAATCCCCAGTATCAGGAGTTTCCAAGTGGCACAGTCTGTTCCCGCTATTTTTCTCGATCGTGATGGCACCATTAATGTTGATCATGGTTATGTCCATGAAGTTGATCAGTTTGAGTTCATTGATGGTGTGATTGACGCAATGCGTGAGTTAAAAGCAATGGGTTATGCGTTAGTTCTTGTCACTAACCAGTCTGGCATTGCCCGTGGCATGTTTACTGAAGCTGATTTTGAAAATCTGACTGAGTGGATGGATTGGTCCTTAGCTGACCGTGGTGTTGACCTTGATGGTATCTATTATTGCCCACATCACCCTGAGGCAATAGTAGAAGAGTTTCGCCAAACCTGTGATTGTCGTAAACCACAACCGGGGATGCTGCTCTCAGCTCAAGAGTTTCTTCATATAGATATGGCTTCTTCTTATATGGTTGGAGACAAGTTAGAAGACATGCAAGCAGCTTCAGCGGCACAAGTCGGGACAAAAGTATTGGTTCGTACAGGTAAACCGGTCACTGAGCAAAGCGAAGCCGCAGCTGATATTGTTATTAATAGCCTCGCAGACCTACCAAAAGCGATAAAAGCGCGTCAAAAATAGACGTTACGCTCAAAAGTTAAACGGTTGGCAATTATTTTGAAAATAGGGGTTGTCAGCCTCCAGAAAATCCCTATACTGCGCCTCCACTGACACGGCACAACGGCTTACAAACCGGCCCGTCAGCCAGATGAAAAGCGAAAATAAAC